>JADLEX010000104.1 GCA_020845895.1 Deltaproteobacteria bacterium
CCGCTCTTCAGCCGCTGATGACGACAATGACGCCAAGGGCAAGCGACACAAAGAAAAGTGCCGATCCCCACACATACATGGAGATCCTTCCACTCCGAAACCCACGCTCGAATGCATATGCGCGTCCGCGCACGACCGGCGCCGTCATCCCGCACCCCCCAAATCGGTGCTCAAGTTGGCGTTCCAGGCGATGCAGACGCACCGCCGCCCAAGCTCACGGACGCACCCCGTCAGACGCCCATGTGGTGCGGAGTATAATCGCGCTGGAGAGAATGTCCAGAGTTAATTCAGAATATAGAACCAAGAGGGGTTTTCAGGCAGATTCGACGTCCTGAACGCACCGAAACCCGATCAGCGGGCTCTGCTCGGCGGGGGATGTACGCAGACGTGTGGCGACCGTTACGACCGAAATGTCGTCGAGATAACATCCGCCCTTCAACAAGGGCTCGGCGCGGTCCGGGTCGACGGTCCATTCACAGGCGTTCCCCATCAGGTCTTCACACCCGACCGGCGAGGCTCCTTCGGGATGCGCGTCAACGTGATCGAGGCAACCTCGATCCGCATCGAAGTGGGCGCGCGCCGGATCGGGATCTTCGCCCCAGGGATACCTTCTCGACGAACCGCCGGTCGCGGCCTTCTCCCACTCGAGTGCGGACGGAAGGCGTTTTCCGGCCCATTTGGCGAAGGCCTGCGCCTGATGAAACGTCACCGAGGTCACGGGATATCGGTCCGTCCCGTGGATGCTTCGCCCGTCGATCCAGTCGGGCGGAGGCTCGATGCCGGTCGCCTCGACGAACCTTCGATACATCTCGTTCGTCACGGGGTAGCGGTCGATCCGGAACGGGCGAAGCTCAATCGCTCGTCCATTCGCGTTGATCGGGAACAATCCGCCGTCGACGCCAACCGTCTCGATCGACGCGATGACAGGCCGGCCCGCGCCGACCTCGACCGCATCGAGCGCGGTGTATTCCGGGATCACGGGGAGCGGCACGAGACCGGGAACACCCTCGAGCTCCACCTCGTCGAGTTCCACGTCGAGGAAAGCGTTCTTTTTCGGATCGAACTCGGGGACTTGTTCGTCGAGCGGCGCCCGTCCGCCGAAGCGCGCGCCCTCCGCAGCCTTGGGTTCCTCTTTTTCCGCAACGGCCTCGGGGGATTCCGGCGCGGACTCGGGGGACGGCTTCGGCGGTTCCGGTTCTTGCTCCACCGTTTCGGCAGCGGGCTTCACGAAGTCCGGCCTGGGACGCGGAGGGGGCGTCGGGGTATCGTCGACATTCGGCGCCTGCGCCGCGATCGGCGGTGTTTTGACCGGACGTGGGGGCGCAGGCGATGCGTTTTCCCGCGCGGCGTCGGCCGGTTTAGCGGACGGCGCGGGGCGCGGCGCGGCGGCGCGCGGTTTCGGCGAGGTGGGCCCGGTTTCCGGCGACGCGGCCGCCGGTCCCGGCTTCATCGCTCGCGGGGAATCATCCGGTTTGGGAGGTGGAGGCACGGCGGCGGGCTTTGCCGCGGGCTTCGGCGGAGCTTTGGTCGCCGGCTTTTCCGGTTCGACGGGGACTTCCGGGCGAACAACCGGCGGGGGCGTGGCCGGGATCGGGTCGAAGACATAGCCGCAATAAATGCAGAACAGCGCGGCCTCGTCGATCTTGTGAAAGCACTCGGGGCATTTTTTGAGCGTGCGGTTCACGCGATTGACGGGCAGGACGACGGGATCGGCCTTTTTTCCAGGTGTTTCGGGGACCGGATTTCGGACAAGCGGTTTTTTATAGATTTCGGTGTCGATCTTGATGTCGAGGATCGATCCGCAGTGCGTGCAAAATGACGAGCCCGGCGTGCGCGGTTGTCCGCACTCCGAGCACAAATTGGACAGGTCCTTGCGACAACGGCGACACGTCTTCGCCGTCGCGAAGTTGGGATGTCCGCAATAAGGGCACGTGAGCGCCATGGCGGGATGTGTTCCCTCGGGTTATTTCCAGAGTGTTTATAGGCAAGGATGCCCGCGTTCACAAGCCATCCCACCGGCTGCGCCCGCCGGAAGTCGCCGACAGGGTCTCAGGATCGTTCGGCACCCACGTCGGCGTGAGCGAGAGCGAGGCCCCCGCGAAGCTGGTGAAGGTTTTCGGCGATCAGATCGGCCATTCGGCGAAACATGACCGGCGATCGATCGGCCTCGGCCCCGTGCATCTGGGCGATGGCGCCCGCGATATTGCGCGACACGATTTCGCTTCCGGGCCAGGAGTTCCAGAACTCGCCATCCCAGCACGACGAGAGATATTCACACGACTGCAACTGACCGCGCCACGCCTCGCGAACCACCGCCGCCGCCCCGCAGTAATCGCGCGCGAACAAAAACGAGTCCAGATCCGCCAGCCGGCCCTGCGCCGCTTCGAGTCGCCGACGGCACTCTCCGAGTCGTTCCGGGGATTCGATGTCCATACGGTCTCATACTACATCTAGTCATTGAGGGTCAATCTGTGGACAACATATAGTAGGGCTGTGGAACACCGGTCCGAGCTGTGGACAGATCGCGTCGCGTCGCGAAGATGGACGTCATGTTCGATTCCCCCGACACCGTCGCCGTCTACGTCCACATCCCGTGGTGCGCGAGCAAGTGCTGGTACTGCGATTTCAACAGCCACGCGCACGCCACGCCGCCCGAGCGCGAATACACCGACGCCCTGCTCGCGGAGTGGCGCGCCCGGCTCGATGAAGCAGGCGGACCGGTCGCGTCCATCTATTTCGGCGGCGGCACGCCGTCTTCGTTCTCTCCCGACGCCATCGCCCGCGTGATCCGCGCCCTTCGCGCCGACGCCGACGTCGTCGACGACGTCGAGATCACGCTCGAAGCGAATCCGGGCACGGTCGATTCCGCGCGCATCGCCGGATTCGCCGAAGCGGGCGTAAACCGCATCTCGCTCGGCGTGCAGAGTCTCGACCCCGACGTGCTCGTGAAGCTGGGCCGCCGCCACTCGCCCGAAGATGTCATCCGCGCCGCCCTCGCCGTTCGCGCGGCGAACGTCACCAATTTCAACCTTGATTTGATGTTCGGCATTCCGGAACGCCCTGCCGGACGCCTCGAGCGCGATCTCGACGAACTGCTCGCGCTCGATTCGCCGCACGTTTCCGCCTACTGCCTGACGATCTACGACGACACGCACCTGGGCCGCGAACGGCGTCGCGGGCGGCGCGCCGAGATGGGCGAGGACGACGCCTCGGACGAGTTCGCCCGTGTGTGCGAGCGTTTGGAGGCTTCGGGACGCCCGCAATACGAGATCGCGAACTTCGGCAGACCGGGCTTCGAGTCACGGCACAACACGCACTACTGGCTGCGCGGGCGATACATCGGTCTCGGCGCGGGGGCGTACTCGTTTTTCCACGCCCCCGGAGATCCGACCGGGGTGCGTTTCGAGAATGAAAAGTCGCCGGAAAGTTACATGGATCGCATCGGCGAAACCTTGTCCGCCCGCGTGTGGGAAGAGCGATTGACCATGGATCAGGCGCTGGGCGAGGCGATGTTTCTGGGCCTGCGACGCATCGCGGGGATCGATCCGGCGAAGATCGCGGAGCGCTACGGCGTCGATCCGCGCGAGCGGTTTCGATCGGAACTGACGGAACTAGGCGAGCGCGGATGGATCACCGACGACGGCGCGTCGATCAGTCTCACGCGCGAAGGGCTGTTTGTGTCCGACGAAGTCTTCTGCCGATTCGTCTGACGCGCTCGGCGGTCAAGGTGTCTTCGGCCGACACGCCTTGACCTGCTCCGCCAGGCGATGCGCGCGATTCGCGTGTCCCAACGCGGTCGAATCGTCCCGCCGCTCAAATGCCTCGCGCATCAGACGCAATTCATCCTCGGCCTCCCGGCCCAGCTCGGGGCAGTGAACGAGGGTGGCCGAGAAACGCAGGTCATTCACGGCCTGCGTCGCGGAGGCCATGGCCGCGATGGGCCGGGCCGTGGCGCAACCGACGATGGCGATGCCGACCATCAACACCACGGCGACCAGGATGCAGCTTCGCATCGGCACGACAAGCCCTCCGTCATTTCGTCGCGATCAGTGCACGCCGTGCATCCACTTGCGCAGCGGTTTCACGATCAGGAAGAGCAGCAACGCCGCGCCGCCCGACGTGGCGACTGGAATCATGAAGAAGGTCCCCTTGTTCATGGCGTCGTAGTTGCCCGCGAGCAGGCCGCCGACGAGATTGGCGAGAAAGCTCGACACGAACCACGTGCCCATGAGCAGCGATCCGAAGCGCGCCGGGGAGAGCTTGGTCACGAGCGACAGACCGATGGGCGAGAGGCACAGCTCGCCGACCGTGGCGAAGAAGTAGCTGCCGAGCAGCCACAGCAAGCCCACGCGTCCCATCGTCTTGTCCACGATGAGACCGGCGAAGACCATGATGACGAAACTGACCGCCAAAAACGCGAGACCCCACGCCATTTTCATCGGCGTGGACGGCTCGATGTTCGCTTTCGCCATGCGCACCCACACCATGGAGAACAGCGGCGCCATGACGAAGATGAGGAAGGGATTGACCGACTGGAACCAACTCGTCGGGAACTCCCAACCGAGCAACGGGATCATGCGGTCGGTGGAATGCTCGGCGAAGAGCGTGAGCGAGCTGCCCGCCTGTTCGAACGACATCCAGAAGAATAGCACGAAGAACACGAGGATGAAGATCACGGCGATGCGATGCTTCTCCTCGGTGGTCAGCGGCGTCTGATGGTGGTCTTTCGTCGGCTGGTACTCGGGGCGTAGTCCCGCGTCGCCCAGATAACGCTTCTGGCCCCACATGTAGAGCAGCAGGCCGGCGACCATGCCCACGCCCGCGGCGGCGAAGCCGAAGTGCCAGCCCACGCGCTCGCCCAGGGTGCCGCACACGAGCGGAGAAAAGAACGCGCCGAGGTTGATGCCCATGTAGAAGATCGTGAAACCGCCGTCGCGCCGCGGATCGTCCTTGCCGTAGAGCTTGCCGACGGTCGTCGAAATGTTCGGCTTGAAGAATCCATTGCCGAAGATCAGCAGCGTGAGGGCCGCATAGAAGAAAAACATCGACGAAAACGCCATGGAAAAGTGCCCGAGCGCCATGAGCGTTCCGCCGACGAGGATGCTCTTTCGCGCGCCCAAGTATCGGTCGGCGATGTATCCGCCCAGGAGCGGCGTCAGATATACGAGACCCGTGTACCAGCCGTAGACCGTGCCCGCCTTCTCGGTGCTGAACATCAACTCCTTCGTCATGTAGAGCACGAGCAGCGCCCGCATACCGTAGTACGAGAAACGCTCCCACATCTCGACGAAGAACAGGAGGTACAGTCCCTTGGGATGGCCGTTGCCGGCGAGCGCGACGGACGACATGGGCGGCCCCTTTCGCAAATGACGAAAATTCAGTTGGGGAACAGGGTCCGGCGGGGCGCGGCTCCCACCGATTGGGCATGTTTAGAGGGATTCGCCCGCGCACGCAAGGACGGTATCAGCGGCGGCGCGATCGCCCTCGCCGGCGGTGTCGCTTCGCCCGCGCGCTCACGTTCGCCACGACGTCGACCTTGCGCATTCGGCCCTCGGGGCCGATAAAAGGCGCATGCCGAAGACGATCACGGAAACGATCGACCGGGGAAACGTCGGCGTGCGTCTCGACGCCTTTGTGGCGCAGGCCGCGCGCGTGTCGCGGGCCGACGCCGTGCGGCGCATCGAGGCGGAGCTCGTGCGCGTCAACGGTGCGGTCGTGCCGAAAGGCCGCGTGCTGGAGCGCGGTGACGTGGTCATGATCGACGAGGCGGAGGCGACCGGTTGGCCTCGGCCGGATGTGCGTTATGAGGTCGTCTTCTCGGACGAGCGGTTGATCGTCGTGCACAAGCCTCCGGGCGTGCACACGGTCGAGGTTCCGGCGGGGGACGAGCGTGTGCTCGCCCGGGCGCTGGCTTTCGATCACCCCGACCTCATGGCGCTCGGTCCGCCCGACTACGGCGCGTGCCATCGGCTCGACGAAGGCACGTCCGGCGTGGTGATTTTCGCGCGCAGCGAGGACCTGTACGTCCGGGTCCGCGAATCATTTTCGAATCATCGCGCGGAGAAGACCTACTGGGCTCTTGTCGCCGGGTCGCCACGCGATGATTGGCGCGTCGACGTGCCCATCGGGCATCCGCGCCGCCGTGCCGACCATGTGGTGACCGAGGAAGGCCGCGGGCTCGTGCCGGCGTCCACCGCGTTTCGCGCAATCCGCCGATATGACCGCTGTGCGCTGGTCGAGGCCGTCACGCGGACCGGTGCGCGTCATCAGATCCGCGCCCATCTCGCGCACTCGGGCTGCCCGATCGTCGGCGATCCGCTCTATGGCGGCCCGCCCGACGCCCGTCTGCGTCTCCATGCGAAAAACGTGTGTCTGCCGGACCCCGAAAACCGGACGCGGGAATTGCGGTTCGAGTGTCAGGCCGACGCAGGTTTTCTCGTCATTCCGGGTGTCGCGTAACGGCGTCGCGAAAAAAATCCTCGAAGCGCCGTTAAGACATTGCGTTGCGGGATGCGACCGATTTATCATGAGGATTCCACACAATTGGGGGACGACCATGGGCTTCTTCAAGGACATGAAGAACATGATGAACAACGCCAACACGCTCGTGAATTCCGCGCAGCAATACCAGAATCAAGCCGTCGCCCAGCAGCAGGCGGCGACGCAGCCGTACGACCCGAACGATCCGTCGTTCTCGCCCATCGAGGGCGTTTCGCTGGATCTCTACGCCGAAATCACCGCCGGATTGCTCAAGAACGGCGTCACGGGCATCGAGAACGTCACCAAATTCGCGGAGTCGAAGGGCGTGGCGGCGGGCGCGTGGACCGCGGTCCAGAACGGATGGGTTTCGCGCATGGGGCAGTCGCCCGCGGTGATGAATCGGTACGGCCACATCTACAACGCCTTTCTGAAATAGAACTCTGACCTGACCGCGCCCGGGGCCGCACGCCCCGGGCGCTTTTGCGCCACCACCAGCGCGGGGGGAGTCATGCGTTCGTTCGGCGGGATCGTGAATATCGGCGGCGGCGTGCTGATGACGATCATCGGCATCGTGCTGCTCGTGCTGGGCATTCTCGGGATCGGCGAGCGGCTCACGTTCATCATCGTGGGCGCGGCGTTCATCCCCGGCGGGCTGTTCATGGCGTGGATGGGCAAATGGATGATGGGGCTGTTCAAGGGCATGCCCGAACCGCCGAGCCTCGGCCAGTCGCTTCGCAGCGCGTCGGCGAGCATGAATGCCGCGTCGCAGATGCTCGCGGCCCAGACGCAGGCTCAGGCGCTCGGCGCTTCCGGAGTCGATGCGACGGCGCAGGTGATGGCCGTGCGCGACACCGGCACGCTCATCAACTACGACCCGGTCGTCGAGATGGACCTGCTGGTCACGCGCGGCGAAGCGCCACCCTACCCCGTCATGGGGCACCGTCAGATCGTCTCGAAGATCCTGATCGGTCGCCTCATCCCCGGCGCGTCATTCAAAGCCAAGGTCGATCCGGCAAACCCGAATCAGCTTCAGATCTCGTGGGTCTGAACGGCCGTTTGACAGGCCTCGGACGCGAAACCTAGTATCCGCCATCCGATCGATTCGCGATCAGCGGCCCTGTCGGGTCTTCAAAAACTCAATGGAGCGAACGTGGGCGCCACGAGATCCGTGCGTGCGTTTGTCATCTGTGCAGTGACGGGCACTCTGCTGACGTTGGGCATCGTCGCGGCTCGTGCCGGCGACGCCCAGAAGGTCACCATCGCTGCGGCGGCGGACCTCAAGTTCGCCATAGGGGACATGCTCGCCGAGTTCAAAAAGGCACAGCCGGGCTGCGCGGTCGAGGCGGTGTACGGCTCATCCGGCCAGTTCCACACACAGATCACGCAGGGTGCGCCGTTCGATCTTTTCTTCTCCGCCGATATTTCGTTTCCGAAGATGCTGGCGGAAAAGGGGCTTGCGGGCTCGGAGGTGAAACCCTATGCGGTCGGTCGTATTGTGCTGTGGAGCGTTGTGAAGGACGCGTCGAAGATGAAGCTCGCGGATCTCACCGATCCGTCGATCGCGCGCATCGCCATCGCCAATCCCAAACACGCGCCATACGGCCGGCGCGCCGAAGAGGCGCTGCGCGCGGCGGGAATATGGGACCAGATCGAATCGAAGCTCGTATACGGCGACAACATCGCGCACACGGCACAGCTCGTGGAATCGAAAAATGCGCAAGTCGGCATCATCGCCCTTTCCTTGGCGATGAGCCCCGCGCTCGCCAAACAGGGCGGCCACGCGCCGATCGACGAAACTCTCCACAAGCCGCTGGAGCAGGGTTTTGTCCTGACCAAACGAGCTGCAAAAAACGCGTGCGCGGCGAAGGTCAGCGACTTCATGGGCGAAAAAACCGCTCGCGACATCATGGTCCGCTACGGCTTCGCGTTGCCGGGGGAGAGCGCGGCGAAATGAACGTGCGATGCTGAGCACCGGCGACTGGCAGGCCATCTGGCTGACGGCGCGCCTCTCGGCGGTGGTGACTGCGATCCTGCTCGTTGTCGGCACGCCGCTCGCGTGGTGGCTCGCGCGCACGAAGCATTGGATGAAGGGTCCCGTCGGCGCGATCACTGCCATGCCGCTCGTGCTCCCGCCGTCGGTGCTCGGTTTCTACATGCTCGTGTCGATGGGTCCCGACGGGCCGATTGGGGCGCTCACAACGGCGCTGGGTCTCGGCCCGCTGCCGTTCACGTTTCCGGGGCTCGTCGTCGCGTCGGTTGTGTACTCGCTACCCTTCATGGTGCAGCCGCTTCAGTCGGCCTTCCACGCCATCGGCGACCGCCCACTCGAGGTCGCGGCCACGTTGCGGGCCTCACCGTTCGACGCGTTCTTCTCGGTCGTCATCCCCATGGCGCTGCCGGGCTACATCACCGCGACGATCATGACCTTTGCGCACACCGTCGGCGAGTTCGGCGTCGTGCTCATGGTCGGCGGCAATCTACCGGGCGTGACGCGCGTGGTATCGGTGCAGATTTTCGACCACGTGCAGGCGCTCGAATACGACGCCGCACACCGGCTCGCCGCCGTGATGCTCGCGTTCACGTTCGTCGTGTTGCTCGCGGTGTACGCGTGGCGACCGCGTGTGAAGAAGGGCGTGTCGTGAGTATCGAGGCGCGATTCCGGGTCGAATGGCCGGCGTTTACGCTCGACGTCGATCTCACGATTCCGTCGCGGGGGGTGAGCGCGCTGTTCGGTCACTCGGGGTCGGGCAAGACGACGCTGTTGCGATGCGTCGCGGGGCTGGAACGCCCGCATACCGGTCGCCTCGCGATCGATGGCGAAATCTGGCAGGACGGCGGGCGAGGCCTGCCCACGCACCGGCGTCCCATCGGCTACGTCTTTCAGGAGGCGAGCCTGTTTCCCCACCTGACCGTGATGGGCAATTTGCGTTACGGCGTCAAACGCGCGCCCGGTGCGAACGGCGTGAATCTCGACCACGTGATCGACCTGCTCGGCATCGGCCCGCTGCTCGAACGCAAGCCCGATCGCCTGTCCGGCGGCGAACGCCAGCGTGTCGGCATCGCACGGGCGTTGGCCGTGAGCCCGCGTGTTCTCCTGATGGACGAACCCCTCGCGTCGCTCGACGACCAGCGCAAGCAGGAGATTCTGCCCTACCTCGACCGGCTGCATGACGACCTGAAAATTCCGGTCATCTACGTCAGCCACTCGCTCGACGAACTCGCGCGGCTCGCGGACTACATGGTGTACATGAAGGATGGACAGGCCCTCGCGACCGGGCCGATCGGGAAGGTCGTCACCACGCTGGGCCTGCGTTTCGGTTTCGGCGGCGAGGCCGAATCGCTCATCGAGGCGACCGTCGCGGATCACGACGGCGATTACGCGTTGACTTATCTCGATTCACCGCTCGGCCGCGTGACCGTGCCGCGAAAGAACTTTTCATCTGGACACCCCGTGCGCCTGCGAATCTTCGCGCACGACGTGAGCATCACGCTCACGCGCGAGACCGACACGAGCATCCTGAACATCTTTCCCGTCACCGTCGAGGAAGTCATCGCGTACCGGGAGTCGCAGGCGCTGGTGAAGCTCGGCGCGGGCGGCGCGTCGGTCCTCTCGTGCATCACGACCAAATCCGCCGCGCTGCTCGATCTGCGTCCCGGGAAGTCGGTCTTCGCGCAGGTGAAGACCATCGCCACGCTCGCGTGAGGCGTTTGACAGGATTTCGTCTCGCCTCCTATGATTTCCGCGCCGTGTCCGGCGGAACAGACGCGGCCCGGCGGTGCGGAAGACCCGGACCGCGGCCATGACGGTTTGCGACGTTGAACACCGCCGCCAACGCCGGCCGCGGTGATGGATGATCGAACCGAACGAGCCCATCGTTCCCTCGCGTGTTTATCCGCTTCCCCTCGACCAGATCCGTGAACACGTCCGCGAACACGCCGAGGAAAAACCCGTGCGCGGCCATTTTGCCACGCGGGCGCTCATGGCGGTCATCACGGGCGTCATCCGCGCGCTGAGCTGGGAAGCCGCTTACACTCTGGGAGGCGCGATCGGTTCGGTTCTCTATCGGCTGCGCGTGCGGTGGGGCGTCGCGAAGGTCAACCTCGACATCGCCTTCGGCGAGAAGAAAACCGCGTCGGAGAAAGACGCGATCTACCGCGCGTCGCTGAAAAATCTCGGCCGGCAGATCGTCAACTACATCCGCATGCCGCTCATGGACGACCGATTCTGGGCGGAGAATTTCACGATCGAAAACGAGCACCTGTTGCGCGACGCTTACAATCAGGGGCGCGGCGTGGTGTTCATCTACATGCACTTCGGCCCCTGGGAGATGGCGGGCGGCAAGATCGGCCACTGCGGCTACCCGCTTTCGGTCGTCGCCAAGGCCATGAAAAACCCGGCGATCGATCGCTTCGTGATCGAGGCGCGCAACAGCATGTTGCTGGGGTCGATCAAGCACCGCGACGCCATGCCGCGCATCCTCGCGGGGCTGCGCAAGGGCGAGGGCATCGTGATGGTGATCGACCAGAACATGAAACGCAGCCAGGGTGTGTTCGTGGAATGGATGGGGCGCGTTGCGTCCACCGTGCGTTCCGCGTCGTGGCTCGCGCGCGAATCCGGCGCGCCGGTCATCACGGGCGTTGCGAGGCAAACGGGCCCGAAGAGCTTCGAGATGAAAATGCTGGATGAGATTCCGTGGCAGCCGCACCCCGATCCCGCGGAAGAACTCGTCGTCAACACGCAGAACTACGTGCGTGTGCTGGAGCGCGGCATCTACGCCATGCCCGAGGAATGGTTCTGGCTCAACCGCCGATGGAAGGTTCAGCCCGAGGGGATGCAGAGCCCTTACGGCTCCTGAGCCGCGCCCGGGATTGTTCCGACAAAGCCGATCGCGGCACCCCAAAAAAAGTCCTCATCACCGTGCGGCAGGTGCGCCGAGAATTCCGAGACCAACTCGATCCGGTCGTTCACGACGACGTTGTAGCCGAGCGCGAACTGGTGCGCCTCGACGCGGGGTTCGCCGAGAGCCGGGTTCTTGATCGCGGTCCGGTAGTATTCGAGCAGGATCTGGTGCCGCTCGGCAATCGTGACGTATGTGCCGAACGTGTGGTTCATCGTGCGGTTTGTTTCGTACTCGGTCTCGGCGTCCGGGTCGTCCGTTTCCTTCTCCTCGCCGGTGAACGACGCTTCGACGCGCGCGTAGAGCCCCCACAGCGCCTGATCGGGACGCAGATCGAAATTGAGTTCGAGCCCGGGCGTCGCGACGATTTCGCTCATCGCCTCGCCGTCAGCCGCGACGTCGCCGTACAGGTCGGCGTCGAAGTGGTCTGTTTCGAGCAGCGTGCCGAACAGCCCGAACGCCGCGCCGCTATGCCCCTCGGCCAGGTACGTGTTCGTCTCCACGCCGAAAGCGAGATAACCCGAGAACCGATCCAGGAGCCCGTACCCGAGGACCGTGTTCGCGCCGAGGGTTTGTTCGTCGCGGTCGAGGGCGAATCCCCCCGCGCCGATGTAGAACTCCGTATCGAACGCCCCTTCGTCGAAGGTCTCGATCGTGTCGGCGGCAAGGGACGATGTGGCGTAAACGATGGTTATGGCAATGGCGAGCGCGGACACACGGATGGCGCAACGAAACATGATGCACTCCCAAGGATGCGGAAGCTTCCGCGAAATCATCGGACCCCGCGTCACCGCTGGGACGATCCTTTGTTGGTTTCGTCACAAGGGTTCCGCACCTTGACCATTTCGCGCGGTGCGGTCCGAACCCCGCGCGAGGCTCTTGCATGAACTTCCACGAAAAAGGCCCGGCCGCGCTCTCGCGTACCGGGCTCCGGGTTTCTAAAACCTCCGGCCTCGGGGATCGCGTTGCGATCCCGCGGCGATTCATCGCGTCAGAACATCAGCCCCATGCCGACGTTGAACGATTTCACCGCCTCGGCGTCCTCCTCGTCGGTCGTGTCCCACTGTCCGTCCACCTTCAACGCAACCTGCGGAATCGGCTTGTAGGTCAGGCCCACGGTCAAAATCGAATGGGCGAATGCCTTGTTGGCTTCGTAATCGTCGGGCATGGCCGAATGCAGATTGATGCGCTCGTAGCGTCCGAAGACGATCGCCTGATGCCCCGTATCGAAGAACACCAGCGTGTTGAAACCGAGTTCGCCGAGCGCGCCCATGATCGATGCCGGAATCGCGCGCGTGTTGTCCCGCGTCGCCTCCTCCAGACCCTCGTCCTCGGCGGCTTGCGTCGCCTGCTCAGGCGTCAGCGCAAAGCCCAGTTCCTCGTTCATCTCCTCGGCCTTGGGGAAGCTCACCAGGCTGCCCTCGCCGCGCAGTTCGAATCCGAAGCCGACCAGCTTCAGGTCGCCCGACGCGATGGCGACAGGCCAGCCGAACGCACCGCGCTGATCCGAGCCGCCGTAGAAGCCGGATAGGCCGATGTTCGCGCCGGTCACAGGGGAAACGTCGAGTCGTCCCGACACGGCCATCGATTCGGCCTTGGCCTCGGCGACCTTCTGGCGCGTTTCGCGCAAACCCTTGGCGGGGTCGATCGCCTCGGCATCGAGCGACGACGTGGCGAGCACCTGATAACGCACGTGCGACCCGAGATCGCCGTGGATCTTGGCCCCGGCCTCCCACCACGTCGTGGGGATGACGACGTTGTGGAAGTAAGGCCGCTCGACGCCGTTGAACAGCGGCGGCTCGTGCCACTGATTGATGAGACCGAGCGGGATGAGCACGATGCCGGTTTGAACGCGAAATGCGGGATGCACCGATGCCTCGATGTATGCCTGCTCCAGCTCTACCTCGCCGGGTTGGCCTTCGCCCGCCAACACGTGTTCGATTTCCAATTCGGAACGGAAGCTCCAGATTCGGTCCCAGTCGTATCCGAAGAACAGCACGAACCGATGGAAGTCGATTTCGGCGGTTTCGCCTTCCTTGTTGTTGTAGTGAAGCTCGCCGTAACCGCCGAGCTGCACCTGTCCCCTTTCTTCGTCGTCTTTTTCCTCGGGCGGAAGATCCATGGCCGGCGCCTGCGCCATCGCGGGCGCCGCAAATACCAGTAAAGCCAGAACCATCATCAACACGCGCATGTTTGCATCCTCCATCAACCCGCGTCGCCGCGGCTTTGCGTTAATTCGCGGATCGGCGCCTGTACCGATCCACAATCCACAGGGCCCGCTTCACGCCGACGCACATCGCCCGGCTGGAAATCGTTGCCCCGCTGATGCCGTCGATGTCCGCCCCGAGCCGGATCGGCTCGGCGGATGTCTTGCCCGCGAACTGGCGAACGAACGGCTTTTCGCGCACCTGCCCTCCGACGTCCTCGCGATAGATCATGAGGGCGACCTCGCGCACCGCGCCGTCGTCGCCGACGTGCACGGCGAAGGTCATCGGGCGGTGCTTGCCCATCTCGTTGTCGATGAGGGCCCATCCCGCCGTATCGCCGCCGCCTTCGGCGAAATACACGATGTATTCGCGGCGCGGCGCGTCGTACCCGAGGCGCTCGCGAAACGCGGCGGCGTCCGCATCGTCGAGCGTGAACTTCGCGTGGCCGACCTTCGCCGATCCGGCGAAAAACCGCGCCAGCACCTGCTCGCGCGTCTCGTGGACGATCTCTCCCGCCCACGCCGAGTGCGTCGCGAGCAGCGCCGCGACGGCGATCCAGGCACGTCGCGTCGTCATCGCGGGCCTCCCTTCGCGAACCACAGTTCGTACAGGCAAGTCGCGATCATCGCGGCCGTGCTCGCGGTCAGCGCCATGCCGCTGACGGCGATCACCGTTCCGAATCCGTCGTGGACGAACCGCGTCAGCCACATGCCGGACAGGTCGGTGGCGATCGAGACGTAGGCGATCGCCGGAATCGCAACCGCCGCCGCACCGGGTGCGCGCGTTCGAAGGAAGAGACTCGCGACGAGGTAGACGACGACAGGAATCACAAAGAGATGCACGTGCGTGATCTCCACCATCTCGCGCAGCGTCAGCGCGAAATCGAGCGCCGAGCCGCCGCCCGCGAGCGCGGGATCGTCGGGAAACGCTGAATCGTCGCTAGGTGCGGGAGTGTCCGGTTCCGGCACAGCGGCCTCGCCGCCAATCAACGTCCCGGCCTTCCCCGAGTAATGCTCGGAGATGCCCTCCGGCAGTACGCCCGTTTCGCTGTGCACACGCCAGATCGAAAACGCGAAAGAGACGGCGACAAAGATCAAGAAACCCGTCTGGGAAACCCTCTGCGCCGTTGTTTGTTCACTCAATCGTCGTTCCACGAGTTTCGCTCCAAAGAAAAAAGCCCGCGAGCGCTTTCGCGCTCCGGGCTCCGGGTTTCGAGAACCTCCGGCCTCCGCCGAATTGTCGGTCTACTTTACTTGTCTACTTCGGTGTTCCCATTTCCACGAACGTCACGCGATTCGTTTCGGTCTTGCGCTCGCCGCAGCCGTCGCAGCCTGCGCACGCGTGTTGTTCGGCTTCCGACGTCGCCTCGCCCAGTTCACGCGCGAACCGGCGGATGAAGAGCCCCGCGGCAACGACCAAGATCGCCGCGGCGGTCGCGATTTCGAGATCGATGGTCATGCGAGCCCCGCGAATCGCCCGACCTGCACGATGGCGGCGGCCAGCACCCACGCCAGCACCAGACTGTAGGCGATCGAAAATCCCGTCCACTTCCACGAACCGGTTTCGCGTCGGATCGCGGCCACGGTACCCAAGCACGGTGTGTAGATCAGGATGAAGGTCATGAGCGCGAAGGCCGTCAGCGGCGTGAGGCCCGAATTGTTTTTCAGCTCCGAGCGAAGGCTCTCGGTGTTTTCGTCGGCCTCTCGGCTGACCTGATAGAGCACGCCGTACGTGGAGACCACGATTTCCTTCGCCACGAAACCCGTCAGGATCGCGACCGAGGTTTTCCAGTCGAAGCCCATCGGGGCGAATGCGGGCGCCAGCAGGTGCCCGATGCGCCCGATGAAACTCTGCTCGATGCGCTCGCCCTCGCGTCCGACTTCAAGCAGCGCGAGTTCGTCCGCCAGCGCCGCCTTTTCGGTCTCCGGCGCGGCGGCGATCCGAGTGTTCATCGCTTCGATCTGCGCGTTCCAGTCTCGCGACGGATTCGCGGCCTCGCGCGGGAACGCGGTCAGCACCCACACGGTCACGGAGCCGATCAGGATCACGCCGCCCATCTTCTTGATGAAGATCTTTCCCCGGTCCCACATGTGGATCATCGTGCTCTTGACGGTGGGCATGCGGTACGGCGGCAGTTCCATGACGAAGGGCGACGCCTCGCCCTTCAGCACCGTGCGCGACATCAGCTTGGCGATCGAGATCGCGAGCACGATGCCGAGCGCGTACATCGAAAAGATCATGTTGCCCGCCATGCTCGGGGCAAAAAAGGTTCCCGCCAGCAAAATGAAAACGGGCAGCCGCGCCGAGCACGACATCAGCGGATTGACGAGGATCGTGACGATGCGGTCGCGTTCGCTCTCCAGCGTGCGCGTGGCCATGACCGCGGGCACGTTGCACCCGAATCCCATCAGCATCGGGATGAACGCCTTGCCGTGCAGCCCCGCCAGACGCATCACGCGGTCCATCAGGAACGCGGCGCGCGCCATGTAACCCGAGTCCTCGATCAGGCTGATGCAGAAAAACAGGATCAGGATGTTGGGCAGAAAGATGGCCACAAACCCGACGCCGTTGATTGCGCCGTCCACGATCAGATCGCGGAAAAATCCCTCGCCGAGCAGCGACGTCACGGCCCCGCCGAGCGCCGCCACGCCCGCGTCGATCAGATCCATCGGGATCGAGCCGACGTTGAACGTGAGCTGGAACATCGCCCAGATCATGAAAAAGAACACCGGCAGCCCGAGCAGTTTGTGCGTGAGAATTTGATCAATCAGATCGGACATGTTCACGCGGTCGCGGATCGGCGGCTGGTAAATGCCCTTGAGCGCGCCGGAGATGAACCCGTAGCGCCGCTCGGTGATGACGATCTCCGGATCGGTCTTGAACATGTCGAACAGATGCGTGCGTACCTGCGCCGCCTTGTCGAGCAACGGTTGTGCGTCGCCGTTCGCCTTTTGGAGTGACTTGATGAGTTCGCGATCGTTTTCGAGCAGCTTGATCGCCGTCCATCGGGGCGCGTGGCCGTTCACGATCCGGTCGAAGCCTTTTTGCGCCCGGATTTCGCCGATGTGATCCTCGATCTCGTTACCGTAGGGAATGTGCACGTTTCGGCGCGTGGACTCCCGCGCCTCGATCACGCCGATCGCCGCGTCGATCAATTCGTCCACGCCCTTGCCCTTGGTGCCGATCGTCGGAACCGCCGGCGCGCCGAAGAGCTTCGAGAGCCGATCGACGTCGAGCTTCGCGCCTTCGCGCTCGAGCGCATCGAAGACATTGAGCGCCAGCACCAGCGGGCGCTCGAGTTCCAGAAGTTGGCTGGTGAGAAACAGGTTGCGTTCGAGATTCGACGCGTCCACCACCTGCACCACCACATCGGGTTTCGCCTCGAGCAGGTAGTTGCGCGCGACGATCTCCTCCATCGAATAAGGCGACAGGCTGTAGGTGCCCGGCAGATCGATCACGTTGACGGTGTATCCCTTGTGCGTGAAGCGCCCTTCTTTTTTCTCGACCGTGACGCCGGCCCAGTTGCCGACATATTGGTGTGCGCCGGTCATGGCGTTGAAGAGCGTCGTCTTGCCCGAGTTGGGATTGCCCGCGAGGGCGATGGTGATGTTTTTCATGATCGCCTATTCGTTCGCCGCGGCGTCGGCGGCTTCGACCGCCACGAGAGATGCTTCCTCGCGGCGCAGCGACACGTGGTAGCTCTTCACGACGAATTCGATCGGGTCGCGCAGCGGCGCGTACTTTTGCACGAACACCTCCGCGCCCGGCACGAAGCCCATCTCCATCAGACGCAGTCGAAACGCACCCTGCCCGCCCACCGCGACCACGCGGACGCGGTCGCCTTCGCGGCACTCCCGCAAGGTTTTCTCGCCCAAAGTCTTTTCGCTCATATCATGACTCCCGCGCCGCGCGACGGTCCGCCGGCGCGTGCTGAGATTTCGATGAAGATTTTCGGTCGAGCCCCGCCACCAGAATCTTGTGCGCGAGGTCCTGGCCGATCGCGAGGCGCGTTTCGCCGAGACGCACCGTGATCGCGCCGGAAAACGCGTTTTGAATCACCTCGATCTCGTCACCCTCGGAAAGCCCCATCGCCATCAGGCGGCACGCGGGACCTTTGTTGCAGGCGAGTTCCACGATTCGGGCGCGCTGCCCCGCGCCGAGCATGGTGAGCGGCATACGCGGTGGGCGCGGCGTCCTCGGCGGGGGCGCGACCGCGACGGCGAACTTTTTCTCGCGGCACGTTCCGCACACGCCTTCGATCCGTAGCGAGTGGCGCACGATCTCGAAACCGTGCATCTTCGCCACGTGCGTCTGTTCGCGTTCGATCGTCTCCGAAACGAACTCGACGACCGAACCGCACTCCACGCAGAACAGATGGTCGTGATGCGTGTGGCCGTAGATGTGCTCGAAATAGACCTCGCTGCGTTCATCGAGCGTGACCTTGCGGATGAGGCCCGAACGGATCAGGTGCGTGAGCAGACGCTCGAGTGTTTCGGTCGGCACTTCGCCGCCCAGCTTGAGCGCCATTTCGGGCAGCGTGAAATGATCGTGAATAGTGAAGACCTCGCGGCAGACGCGGGCCTGAAGATCCGTGAAGGGAATACCCCGCGACTCCAGATAGGTCCGGTAGACCTGTTCGGGGCTTTCGAGCGCAATCTGCATCGACATGCCGACCCTTTCATCGCCGGGCCCATCCGGCCCGATCGTCATCACCAACAGCGCAAACCCGAGGTCATACGCCGAACCACTCGCCTTTGTTCCGCCGCATTTCGCTCATCCGAATCCGAATCTCCGACTTGCAGCGAGCGCAGCGAATCACGAGTCGGTCGTTCTCCACGCGGGCGAGGAGCTTGTGGCAGTCCTCGCAGCGCAGGTCCTTGCCGGCTTCGGCACACGCGTTCAGTTCGCAATTTTTCAGGGGTTTCACCATGCGTCCACGTCCTGATCGGCCATGCGTTCGCGGCACGACGCGCAGATACCCCGCAGATCGAGTGTGTGACGGCGCAAACGGTATCCGTGTCGTGAAGCTTCCCCCGCCAAGAGGTCATGTAGCGACTCATTCTCGAATTCCACCACCTCCTGGCACATCTCGCAGGTCAGGTGGTCGTGATGGCGTCGCGACGTGGTGTTCTCGTAGACCTGTTCCTCGTTTCGACCGCGCACGGCGACCTCGAAGATCAGCCCGGCGTCCAGCAGCAGCGGAATCGTGCGATACACTGTCGCCCGTCCCATCGCGCTGTATTTGCTTTGAAGCCGGTTGACGAGTTCGGAGACGGTGAAGTGCGTGCCGTCGGGATTGGCGCACACTTCCTCGACGACCCGACGGCGTTCATCGGTCATCCGCAACCCCTGACGGGTGAGGAATGCCTGAAATTTCGCGGTTGGTTCGCCGTTGAGCATCTCGCCCACTCCCAGTCTCTTATTGAGACTGAATCTCTATTAGATGAATCGGCAGGTCTTGTCAAGAGGATTATGATCTACCGCAGGTTTTTGTTGGCGACGCCGCAAAGCGGCTTTTCGTCGAGGCGGGTCGAAGCTCCCCGTCGACCGCGCATCCGCTCTTCGCCTATTCCGTGCTATAAAGGCTCAATCGCATCGACACACGCGAGGAGACCGCATGGGAACGCGAACCTTGTCCGCCGTCGTTCACAGGGAAGGCGACCTGTTCGTCGCGTCGTGCCCGGAGATCGGAACCGTCAGCCAGGGGTCATCGATCGACGAGGCGCTGGAGAACCTGGCCGAGGCGACGGAACTTTATCTCGAAGAATTTCCGATCGAGACGCCGACGCGGGCGTTTCTGACAACCTTTGAAGTTCAGGAACATGCCTGAACTCCGTCAAATCTCCGGAGCGCAAACGATCGCCGCTCTTGAGAGACTGGGCTTCGTTTTCGCGAGGCAGCGTGAAAGCCACGTCATCATGAAAAAGCTGACGGCCGACGGAGCTGTCGGTTGCGTGGTCCCGATGCACAAACGGCTTGCCATCGGCACATTGCTCGGAATTCTCAAGCAGGCGGGAGTCGACAAGGACGAATTTCTGCGTCAACTCTGAGCACTGGGTTTCTCGCTGACACGACTTTTCCATATCCGCATTCTGGACCGCCCGTCGCCCCCGCCTATAATCCGTCCGTGACCCGGCACAACCCGCCAGCTTCATCGCTCCCCGAGGCATGGGCCGCGCTGCCGCTCGCCCTATTCGCGGCGAACGCGCTCGCCCATTGGGTCTACACGATGGACGACGCGTTCATCTTCCTGCGCTTCGGCGAAAACCTCGCGGCGGGAAACGGTTACGCATTCAACCCCGGGGAGACGCTCGAGGGCACCACATCGATCTTATGGACCCTTGTCGCGGCGCTGCTCGCCAAACTCGGTCTCGTCGGGCCCTCGCCGCTCAAGGCGATAGGGTTTCTCGCCGGGGCGGCGACCGTAATGGCCGTCTATTGGCGACCCCCGGGCGCGACGCGCGGCGTCGGCTCACTGGTCGCATCGCTGCTCCTCGCGGCGTACGTCCCTTTTGCGATTCTCTCGGTCTCGGGCATGGAGACGCCCCTCGCCGCGCTGTGCGTGCTGATGGGATGCGTGGGGACGCTGGCGGCCGAGGCGAGACGCCGCCGCGTCGGCGCGCTCTGGTTCGCCCTCGCCTTTCTCGCAAGGCCCGACGCGGCGATCTGGTGGGCGCTGCCGCTCGGCCTGTGGACTTTCGATATCATCCGTGCACGCGACGTGCGCTCGCGTGTCGAACCCATCGCCCTGCTCGTCGCGACGCTCGCCGCCGTCACCGCCTGGCGCTGGTTCACCTTCGGCGACGTCGTCCCCAATCCCGCACACATCAAGGCGTCGGTCTCGGCAGATACGCTCGCGAAAGGCATCGCCATGATGGGCGCTTGGCTTCGCGCGCAGGGCATGATCGTCGCGGTCGCCGCCGCGCTGATTGCCGCGGCCCTGCGCGCCGCGCCGCGCGCCCTCGCCCTCACGACGCTGCTCTTCGGCGCGTACCTCGTCGCGATCGGGCAGGAGAACATGAGCACGTTCTTCCGCTTCCACATGCCCGTCGCGCCGGTCGTCTTCTCCCTCGCGGGCGCGGGGGCGGCGAGGATGATCGCCGCGCGTCCGCGCGTGCGATTCGCCGTCGTCTCGGCCATCCTGGCCTTCGCGCTCGGCGGCGCGTGGACCTCGTGGCAGTACCTCACGAAACCGCTCGCCGAGTTTCAGCTCACGGTGACGCTGCCCGAGTACGGACACGGCGTGAACGAGACCTATCGCGCCTTCGGCGAGGAGCTCGCGCGCATCGCCCCGCCCGGTGCGCTCGTGGCGTCGATGGACGTCGGCGCGATCGGCTATGACGCGCGGCGACCAATTCTCGACCTCTACGGCCTCAACGACCGCGCCATCGCCGTCATCTTCGGCCAAATGAAACGCACGCCCGAGCGCGACACGCAGCGCGCGCTCTACCGCGCTTACGCCGATGAGGTCTTCGCACGCGCTCCCGATTATTTCGTGGATACCTGGATTCCCAAAATCATCCGCGACGACGAACGCTTCGCCCATTGCTACGCGCCCGTCGCGCTCTCGCGCGACTACGTATTCGATCCGCGCGCCGGGAATCGGGTGGGGTTGTTTCGACGGATGTGCCCTTAGTAACCGGCGCGACTCGCATTTTGCTTGCAAATGTCAGCGGAAGACGCTCGTTTTCGTAATCGAAATGCGCAAAGGCCGCGGCAGACCCGGCCCGCACTAATGAAGACCTTCGCTTGCTGATTTCCCACGAGGCCGGTGCCCCCCTAGAACTCCCCCGGAACTCTCCGGAACTCTGTGTCCACGGAACTACAGAACTCCCGCATACTTAAATTATTTACTCTTTAGGGCCCCTAAACTCATCCGAGAATCCTACTGTATATTCGCAATCTTGACCTCCGCGCGGCCATTCGGCATTCGAATACACACTATACATACAGTTCAATACTTTTAGAGAGACGTCTTTAGCTTCCCTTAATTGAATCTCGGTCGGTTTGTCGTGCGCAGTAAAAACAAGAACTTTAAAATCGGCATATCCAGTTTTTCTTTCTTTGTCCGGCGTACACACAAGATGGAGTCGAGCGATTTCCATCAACCGTGGGTCCGAAATAGACAAACACTTCAGTTCAGGTGATTGCGCATCCTGACCTGTATTCTCCTCTGCACGAGCTCTGGAGCCAAATTGGACCGCAATTAAAAATGACACAATTGCTATCGCGCATAACACCACGAGTATTGATTTTCGAACCAATTCGATCGAAATCCTCCTCATTTTAATACCTCCCGACAATTGGCTTTGTTGGACCCGGACTCGGACGCTTTTTCGCAAACCCGACCGTGCCATAACCACAGATCACAGTCCACTTGCCGGTTTTTTTGTCTTGTTCGGCTGCGCATGATGTCCCGTCGGGATTGTTCCAATATAGGGTTCCGTCGGGTCCTTCATAAACGCCTGTGCGAAAACCACCCGTGAAATTCCCCAAGTCCGGTTCCGGCTCGATGTTGCCAAAATCGTCATCAAATGTGAGATCGCCACCAAAAAACCCGGGGTCGATCTGATCGATTCGCTCCTGAATCTCGGTTGGCGCATCCAAGACATAACGAGAGCCATAACTGGCCGGAAAGACCGGACGATATTTGGCCATTTTATTCTCCCTCCACTACCGAATGATCGAAGAGGTGTTGGAATCGTCGATCACGAACTGGTTTCGTCTCGGCACCGTCACGATCCACTGGTTATTGATCGGCATTGCGAAGCCGATCGCCTGCGCGCCGAGCAGCATCGAGCCCGATTCGAGCGAAACGCCGAAGTACTCGTCGTTTTTGAAGAGACCTGGGTTC
>JADLEX010000105.1 GCA_020845895.1 Deltaproteobacteria bacterium
GATTCTTCCAGTAAAACATGAAATGGCAACGGATAAACCGTTGAAACGACTGGTCTTTTTGGACGGGAAGATCCTTCGCTTCGCTCAGGATGACAGACCGCGAGCAATCGGAATGACTGGTGGCGCGGCACCGATCGGCTCTCGAAATAAAAATTCAATTGGCGCGGAACTGTTTCAACGTCGCAACACTCGGCGGACTCTGTCGTCGACTCGGCGTCCGGGCTCTCTCGCCGGAGTGATCGTGCGAATCCAACGACATATGGTTTTCGCGTGCGCGGCGACCGCAAGGCATTGACGCTCTGACCGGTGTGGCAGGAGTGTCGCGTCCTGGGGGAGTTTCGGGGAAATCATCCCGAGCCCCTGCCGTTTCCATCGCGGGAAACGGTGTCACTCGCAACAGCCCGCGCGCTGTCGCTTGCGGCACGGACATCGCAACGTCGCATCGCTACGCGCCGGCGCTTGCGGCACGGACGTCTCATGGCCCGCGCGTTGTCCGTCAGTGCCGCAAACGGAGTCCCGAAGCCATGCGAGGGACGAAGCGCGCGGGCGATTTCCCGGCGCGACCCGCGCGCTACCGCTTGCGGCACGGACATCGCAACGTCGCATCGCTACGCGCCGGCGCTTGCGGCACGGACGTCGCGGGGCGGCGTTTCGGACCGCACAGCCGGGGGCGGCTGTGCCACATGACGCACCATGCACCGGGGAGCGGCATCTCTGCGCGGCGCATGTCCCCGTCGATGGACAAAGTCCCGCCCCGGCCTATACTGGCGCGAGTACGCCCATCCCCTAAAATCGGTCCGAGATGAACGCACCCGACGAAATTCTGGGCATTCTGGGAAAGGTCAAGGACCTCCCCTCGCTTCCGCAGGTGGTCAACCACGTGCTCGACGTGATGGACGACGCGCGCTCGAGCGTGAAGGACGTCGCGCACGCGATGGAAGAGGACCCGGCGCTGACCGCCAAGGTGCTGCGCGTGGCCAATTCCGCCTACTACGCGCCCCGGTCGGAGATCACCTCGGTTTCGTACGCGATCGCGCGGATGGGTCTCGGCGAGGTGCGCAACCTCATCATCACCACCGGCGTCGTTTCGAGCATGAAGGGGCGCGTTCTCGGCAATCTGAACTACGAGGACTACTGGAAACACTGTCTGAGCGTGGCGATCGTCGCTCGCGTCGTGAACGACCACGCGCCGCTCGCGCCCAAATACCTGAAGGCGACCGAAAATCCGTATTTCGTCGCCGGGCTCCTGCACGACATCGGCATCCTGATCCTCGACCAGAACGTTTCCTCCGTGTACTCCGAAGTGCTCAACCACGCCATGGAATCCGGGCGACCCCTCGCGGAGATCGAGCAGGGAATCCTCGGCTCCGATCACCAGGAAGTCGGCGGATTCATCTGCAACAAGTGGCATTTGCCGCAGCTCGTCGGCCTGACCGCGCGTTACCATCATCAGCCCGAGCGGGCCGCCGCCGAGGATCAGGTCTTCGTCAGCGTCATTCAGATCGCCGACGCGGTGTGCGTGAGAAGCGGTGCGGGGAGATTCCTCGGCCACGCGGCGGAGGAAGCCCATCCCTTCGCCATGACCGCGCTCGGGCTCACGCCGGACGATCTCGACAAGATCACGGCGGGCGTCGATGCCGCGCTGGAGAAGTCCGACATGCTCCGGCTCGTTTTGCAGGATTGAGGCGGTTGGTTTCTGGTTATTGGTTGTTGGTTGTTGGTTGTATGTCGCGGGCCGGCGGACCTGACGACCCTCATCCGGGAGCCCGGCCGTCCACATGACTCATGACCGCCCCGCACTGTTCGACGATCCCCTGCTCGATGAGCGCCTGGCGTTCTGGGCCGGGATCCTGATCCGCGAGACCGATTTCGCCCAGGCGGCGCAGATGGTGCTGCGCGACGCCGCCTCGGTTTTCGGACTCGTCGAGGTCGAATCCACGCAGGTCGGCGCCACGGACGACGGGACGCTCGTGGGTGTCCCGGTCTGGGAATGGTGCGACCGCCGGGATCTCGTGGATCACGCCGTCGATATCGACAACCCCATCGACGTCGCCGCCGCGAAGCCGATCGGCGAGGAGATCGCGGTCTTCGCCCGGCGCGGCGATCCGTTCGCTCCAACGGGCCCGGAAACCAATCCCCACGCCGAGTTGATCGTGCCGATCGCTCCGCATGGGGCGCTGGAACATCTGACACGCTTCCGGCTCGGAGCGAGCCTGCAGGATTGCGCGGTGACCACCGAGGCGCTCCGACGTCTTGGGCACTGGTTTTTCGACGCCTACACGCGAAGTGTCGAGATCCGGCGATGGCAGGCGGTCAAGGCGCTGGAACTCGAAATCTCACGGCGCAGCATTCTCACCAGTCTCAATCAGACCATGGAGCACCGTGAGAACCTGCGCCGGGCGAACGAACTGCTGGAACGACAGAACCGGGAACTGGTGGACGCGAATCGTTTGGCGCAGGAATCGAATCGGCTCAAGAGCGAGTTCCTCGCCACGACCTCGCACGAACTGCGCACGCCGCTGAACGCGATTCTGGGTTTTCTGAGCTTTTACATCGCCAATCCGGAAGCCGGCGAGGCCGAGCGGTTGGAGTGCGTGCAGACGGCGCACGGCAGCGCGCAGCAACTGCTCGAGACCATCAACAAGGTGCTCGAAATCGCGAATATCGAGTCGGGGCGCACCTCGGCCGCGCCGATGGAGTTCCCCGTCATCTATCTCTTCCAGGAGATCGATCGCGTTTTCGGACCGAAGGTCAGAGCGAAGAACCTTGAGTGGCGTCTGGAGATGCCGGACGACATCGACCTGTCCGCCTTCGCCAACCTTCCCAAGCTGCGCGAATCCGTGATGAACGTGCTGGCGAACGCGCTCAAATTCACGGCGGAGGGATTCGTCTCGCTGCGCGCCGAGGCCGAGCCGAACGGCTTCACGCGGATCGAAGTGCGCGACAGCGGCATCGGTTTCACCGAGGACGTCGCGCGGCGCCTGTTCACGCCGTTTTCGCAAGCCGACGCGGGCCTCGCACGCAAGTTCGGCGGCACGGGGCTCGGTCTCGCCATTGCGAAGAAGCTCCTCGAACTCATGGGCGGTTCGATCGACGTCCACTCCGACGGGCCGGGCCTGGGAGCGCGCGTGGCGATCCGCGTTCCGAGCGGGCCGTCCGTCGACGTGGCACCGGCGTCCGTCGTCCCGATTTCCGAATCGCCCGAAGCGAAGAGAATCTCGGAGTCCGAGCGTGTGCGTGTGCTGCTGTGCGGGCTGTCGGCCGATCGGGCGGACGACCTGGCGAAACGCGCGGACGAGGCGGAGTTCGCGTTCGACATCGCAGCCGATTCGGCGGATGCGCGGGGACGAATCGAAAGCGGAGACGTCGACGCCCTCGTCTGCTTTCTCGACAACGACGAAAACGCCGCGTGGTGCCGGGACGTGCCCGTGGCGGGCGGCGTACCGACGGTCGTCGTCACCTCGTTCGACGAGCGAAAGATCCAGGACCACATGGAGTGGCTGTCGAGCCCGGCCGTGCTGATCGTCGTTCAGCTCGACCGGGTGGAACGCGACGGGGGCCCCGTGCTGCGCGCGCTAAGCAAGCTGCGCCGGCGGATGCTCGGCGGACGGTAGCCGACGACTCGCCCGATCAGGCCAATTGGGATTGGATGTAATCCGCCGTGCGCGCCGCGAGCGCCTGCGTGGTGATCTGCGGCGGCACGCCGACCGAGGTCGGAAACACCGACATGTCGGCGACGAACAGGCCGCGCACCTCGTGAGACTCTCCGTAAGAATCGACCGCGCAGCGCGTGCGGTCCTCGCCCATCGGCACGGACGACTGCGGATGAACCGCCGCGATGTTCACCTTGTGCGGCGCGAAGTCGATCTCGTCAAAAAGCCCGAGATCCTTCGTGGACTTCACCGAGGCGGGCTCGGATGTGGGCAGAAAGACCTCGCGCGCCCCCGACGTTAGATACGCCTCGGCGCATCGCTTCGCGCCCTCGACGAGTTCGCGCCGGTCGCGCTCATCGGGCCAGTAGTCGATCGCCCATTTGCCGTTTCGTTCCACCGAGATGACGCCATTGGTCTCGTCGTGGATCATCGCGCTGCCCGCGGCGATGCGATTGTATTCGCGCATCGCGCGCGTGAGCGCCCCTCCGATGCCGGGCACCAGCGTCGCCGTCATGCCCGGCGTCGCCGACTGCGCCATGAGGAGATAGCCGCCGTAGCCATCGCCGTAGAAGCGCGCGAATTCGTCACAGACCCACGTCTGGGGTGTGCCGCGATATGCGTCGATGAACCGGTCGTAGAGTGCGCCGACCGGCAGCGCCGGGTGGATATGCAGCGTGCGTCCGGCGGTCGCTTCGGCGATGCCGTTTTGCAGCAGGAGGGCGGCCGACGCCACGCCCCCCGCGCTCACCACGACGCGTTTCGCCGCGACGCGGATGCGGCCCGCCGGTTCGCCGCGTTCATCGAGCTTCGTCCCCTCGACGCCCCGCACACCGCCGGCGTCGCGCACGATCGTCTCGACGCGCACGCGGGAAAGGATCCGCGCGCCGCGCGAGATCGCCTTGGGGATGGCGGTGATGAGCATGCTCTGCTTGCGGTTGTACGCGCAGCCGAGCGTGCAGTAGCCGCACCCCACGCATTCGATGCGGTTGTGGCGCGGAACATGGCCCTTCCAACCCAGGGCGTTCGTGCCGCGGCGCAACATGTCGTTGTTGGCGTTGACCATGTGCTCGGGGATCTGATTGACGCCGATATTGCGCTCGACGCGATCGACGTAGGGCCGCAAATCCGCGGGCGACAGGTCGCGCACGCCGAATTCCTTCGCCCAGCGGGTGAGGATGGCGTCGGGCGGCGGGTAGCACAGGCAGCCGTTGTGCACCGTCGATCCGCCAACCCCCTGCCCCATCATGACGATGACGGACAAGTCCCGATTGCCCGTCGCACCCGCGCGCTGAAACAGGCGCGGCATGCACGTGTCCTCGCGCTGCGTGAATTCGGCCGGTTTGTGATGCGCGCCCATTTCGAGCACCACCACGTCCACGCCTTTCTCGGCGAGTTCCTTCGCGACGGTCGCCCCGCCCGCGCCGGAGCCGACGACGCACACGGTCGCGGAGATTTCGGTGTCGTCCGACGGAGACATCAGGGTTTTCCTCCGGGCGGCACATCCGAGTAGAACGACAAGGGCGGCGGATCGAGCACGGCGATCTCGGTCTGATCGACCCACGGGCCGTCGTATCCCACCGCCGCCCACGTCTTGTCCGCGGCGAAATACACCATGCACGCGGTCATCTTGAGCGCCGTGAACGCCTGCCGCCGCAGTGTGAGCGAGCTGTGCGCCCAGGACGTTAGCGCCTCGACGCGGGCCTCGACAGACAGGTTCGTGAAACGCGAGCGGTGCGTCAGGGCGGTCGAGTATTGAAGCAGCGTCAGCAGACGCAGGAACTGATCGCGGTCGAACGCCGCCATTTGGCCGAGCAGGTTCTCGAAGTACGGCCGCAGGGAGAGTTCGCGCGCCGGGGGAAACGCCGGATCGCCGCTGACGACCGCCTCGACGACCGACTCCAGCACGGCGAAGTCGCCGTCGTCCACCGGATGCGGATTGGCCACGCGCTCTGAGGGTGCGGGCGGCGCGATCGGGCCGACGTACACGGCGGTCGCCGCGCCCAGAAAACCCTCCAGGAGCGTTCGCCGGCCAAGCCGGATGCTTCCGAGTTTCGCGTCGTATTTCATGATTCCTCGACCTGAGGATTATCGGCCGGAACCCATCCCGAATTCCAGAGGGCGCTTTCACGGTCGAGACAAACATGCCGAATGACCGCGAAATTCGACAAACGTGTGACGGAAACCTTGGTTTTTCGTGACAATTTCATTAAGATTTTGCGACATTCACGCGGCGAACGCGTAACGGCATTCCGTTTCGGAGCGATCATGAACTTTCAGCGGCTGGTGGCGGGTTGGGTGTGGCTGCTTCTTCTGGCGTTTTTCGCGGTCGGGTGCGGCTGCGGAGATGACGACGACGACAACGATTCCGCCTCGCCGTCCGATGACGACACGGACGACGATACGTCCGATGACGACACCGACGACGACACCGGCGACGACGACACGTGGCCGCCGCTGCCGGACGACGACGCGGACGACGACACCGAGGAACCGTGGGATAACCTCTCCGACGAACTCAGTCCCGGTGAAATCCGCGCGGGCTTCATCGCGGACGAGGACGAACTGATCGGCGGGCCGCGCGCGCGCGGCGAGATCGGCGATCTCAAGCTCTACAACAGCGAAATCGAGGTCATCATCCGCTCGCCCGAGCATCCGGGCGTGGGCTGGACAAAGGCTACCGGCCTCATCGCAGATGCCGATATCGCGCGGCCCGCGAGTGAGCCGGGACAGGACGCCGTTTGGTCGCTCGAGCAACTTGTCGGTTTCCTTCGCGCATTCTCGGCGTCCGAGGTCGAGATTCTCGAGAACGGCCGCAACGGCCGCGTCGTGATTCGCGCAACCGGCAAAGACATCGGCATCGACATCGTGGACCTCGTCGCCCCGACGTGGAGCCACGATCTCGAAATCCAGAACGACTACATCCTCGAACCCGACACCGACGTGCTGCGCATCGTCACCACCGTGACAAGCCTGAACGACAACGAGCGGACGGTCTTCATCGCCGACGCGCCGATGTGGGGCGACTACTGCCCGGTGTTCGCGCCGCGTGCGGGCTTCGAGACGGGTGAGTTCGATCCGCTCGCCGCGGTGCGCTGGGTCGGCGGCATCTGCGACCCGTCGATGAACGTGTCCTACGCGCTGATGACCACGAACTCGGAACGCAAGTTCTTCGCTCCGTATCTGGACGACGAAGTCCTTCCGCTCATTCAGGGCGGCCAGGGATTCGGACCGAACGTGCACACGCACACCTACGAGCGTCGTTTCGTCATCGGCAAGGGCGGCAGCGAAGCATTCGAGGCCGAGCTCGCCGCGCAGGACGGCGAGGAGACCTTCGGCACGTTGCAGGGAACGCTCGACTCGGCGAAGGCCGACGGCGAATTCGCGGACGTGCAGATCATCGTGCAGGACGAGGGGCCCGACGGCACGAACTTCCGGTCGATCATCAAGCCCGACAGCACGGGCGCTTTTTCGATCATGCTGCCCGGAGGCGACTACTCACTGACCTTGCAGGGCGACGGACGCGTCACGGCCGCCCCGGTGGACGTCGAGGTGGACGCCGGCGAAACCACGACGCAGGACCTGGACGCGAACCTGCCCGGAAAGCTCGAATTCACCGTCACCGACGGCGACGATGATCCGGTCCCATGCAAGCTGACATTCCAGCCGGGCCACGACGCCCCGGTGGGCGCGGGCGTGGCGCACCGCGTGTTCTCCATCAGCGGCACGGGCACGGCCAACGTGCTGCCGGGCGACTACACCGTGACGATCTCGCGCGGCTACGAATACGAAATCGACGTTCACAACGTCACGATCGAGGCGGGTGATACGGCGGTGCTCGAGGGCCAGATCGAGCGCGTGGTCGATTCGACGGGGTGGATGGCGGGAGACTTCCACATCCACACCGAGTACTCGATCGACTCTCAGGCCCCGGCGGCGGTTCGCGTGCACGAGTTCGCGTCGGAGTGCCTCGAAATGCCCGTCGTGACCGATCACGACTATCGCCCCGACTACGCGCCGATCGTCACCGCGCTGAATGCCGGAGCGTTTACGCAACCCATTCGCGGCTCCGAGGTGAGTCCGGTTTACGGCCACTTCAATACGTGGCCGCTCGATGCTCGCCCCGACAAGCCGGATTACTACGGCGTGCCGATGGTGGAATACGCCGATGGCGTGATCGTGCAGCGCTATCAGTTCCCCGACATGTGGGATATCGCGCGCGCGGACTTCGGCGCGGAGATCGTGCAGATCAATCACCCGCGCGACGGAAGCGGCTGGTTTACCTGGATCGGTTACGACAACACCATCGGCGTATCGTCAGCGCATCCCAATCGGTGGCGCGACGACTTTCAGGCCATCGAGGTGTTCAATTCGGGTCAGACCGATCATGGAACGCTCGACGACTGGTTCAGTTTCCTCGATCAGGGTTACGCGTACACCATGACCGGCAACTCCGACACGCACGGCGTCGGCGACACGCCGGGCAACCCGCGCAACGTCTTCGCCATGCCCGACGACGATCCGGCGACCGCCGATCCCGAGGACATGGTCGATTCCATCCAGTCGCAGAAGAGCTTCGTGAGCAACGGACCTTTCGTCACGTTTGAGATCTCGGGCATGGGCCTCGGCGAACTCTTGACCGATCAGGATGGAACGGTCGATCTGGAGATCATCGTTCAGGCGCCGTCGTGGGTGCGCGTCAACTATCTGCGTGTCTATTCGAATCACCAGTCCATCGTGCACGAGGAAGCGATCGCGGAGACGACCGACGTTGTCCGTTTCAATGACATCGTCTCGCTGCCGTGCACCGAAGACGCCTATTTCGTCGTCGAGGTGGGCCACGACTCCGCGACGCTGCGCCCCGTCGTCAGCGACACGGTCTTCGCGATTACGAATCCGATCTACGTGGACGAGGACGGCAACAGCGAGTTCGACCCGCCGGGATTGCTCTGAATTGGCACCGCGGGCGGTTTCGGCCGCCCGCGGTTCGCGAAGCCCGCGTAGAGAGCCCCCGCGACCAGCGCGACGATGGCGTACAGCGACACCCGGTTCGCGGAGTCACGCAGCGGCGTAGAGCCGAACGCGATTTCGACCTCGTGCCGTCCCTCGGGAACGGGCACAATGATCGCGCCGTGACGGTTGTCGATGAGCGTGTCCGCATCTTCGCCGTCGATCCGCGCCTCCCACCCCGGAAACGAAAACTGGTTGAAGAGCAAATGGGCCGGTGACGAAGTCGAAACGTCGAATCGGAACCGATTCGGTCCTACGCGCGTGATGGTTGGTTCTTCGCCCGTTTCGAGTACCCAAGCGAGCGCGTCCGTCGTTTCGATCGGCTTCTCATTCACCGTTCGGGGCAGATAGTCGTCGCGGCTCGTGCCTGTGTCCCCAGATGTCACGACGTGCGCCAGTGTCAGGCGGGTCCGCATGTCCCCGTACACGCTTGCGTCGAGAGTTCGGATGTCCGCGATCTTGACGGGCGTAACGTGGCGCGACTCATGGTGCCACATCGCCGCGCGCGGACGAGCCCAGGAGCCGTACGCAACCGCGCACGCGCCAATCACGGCCAACGTCGCAAACCACGCCCAACGCGGCGCGCGCCACGGAATCGCGTCGATCGCGTAGGCCGCGACGAGACTCGACCCGAACGCGGCGAGCGTCAGAAACCGCCACGGGAACTGCACGAACGAAAGCAGCGAGATGTTGTGCCAGACGTGGACCGAGGCGGGCGTCGTCATGAACGCCGCGCCGGCGAAGACGGCGACGGCCGCAAGCGACGGCCAAGCCGGGTGAGAACGATCGGCACGCCAGCGTTTGCGCGTGACATAAAGCAGCGTCAGTGTTGCGAGGACCCCAGCCCAGTGCACGAGACCGATCTGAAACGACATGCGATCGTCGGCGATGCCGGGCCGGCTGCCGCCGAATCCCCACGGTGACCAGAACAACTGCGTTGCGTGGACGAAATGATGACCGAACTGGAAGAACTCCTCGGTCAGGCTCTCGCGCGCAAAGACGAGGTCTTTTTCGACAAACGCGGGAAGCCAAAAAAAGGCGGAAACCGCAAGTCCCGACGCCACGGACAGCGCCGCGAGGGCCAGCTTTCCGACGGACCGCGCGCGATACGCATCGAAGGCGCACCAGGCGCAGATCACGGGCAGCGAAATCATCGCCGTGATGTTGTGCGTGAGCGGGAGCGCCGCGATAGCGAGCGCGCCGACCGCGAAGCGCGCCGCGCCGGGCCGTTTGATTCCGCCCGCGCAACCCCAGATCGCGAGCGGAATCCAGATAAACGCGACGTGTTCCCCCAGCGCGTGGCGCACGTTCAGATCCACGAGGTGATACGGCGCGAGCAGATAGAGCACGCCCGCCGCGACCGACGCGGGGCGCGAGAGAAAATCGCGTGCGAGCAGGAACATGGCGAGCGCGGCCGCGAGCCATGTCGCGAAAAGCGTGCATTGCAACGCGCGGGCGGCGTCGGCCCCGGCGAGCACAAACGCCTCGGCGACGTAATACGGCAGCGGCCCGTAGAAGTGAAAGATCGGTGAGCCGTAACCGAAATAGTAGTGCGGCACCCAACGAGGAAAGAGATCGCCCGTTCGGATCGCGGCGTCGAAGACGAGGAGCCGGTACGCATCGATGTCCGCGGAGTGTCCGTAGATCAGGTACGGACCGAACATGGGCGCGCCCAGCGCCACGGCCACCGCGACGACGATCAGCCAAGACCATCGATCGATGTGCGACAGGGAAGTCAAGTCGGCTCCGACCCAAACGGGGAAACGCCCGACATCATATCGGGAGGCGCGCGGACGCGTCCACCGGGCGTCACCGTTTCGTCACGCGGCTTGACGAGGATGCCGCGAAGTGAAATCACCGTGACGAAACACGGCGCGACCATCGCGCCCGGGTGGGTCCATGAAGCTGGGCATTCGCGGCAAACTCTTCGTCGTCTCACTCACGCTCATGATCGTCGTCGGCACGGCCAGCGCGTGGATTCTCGAAGTGAACCTGCGCGGCGCGCTGATCGGTCAGATCGGGATTCAACTGACGCACCTCGCGCGCACGTGCGTGTACGCGGTCGAGTCCATGAACGGCCCCGTCGACATGGCGACCGCGGATGTGCTGGCCGATCGTCTGGGGGAGACGACCGGAGCGCGCGTGACGTTCATCGACGGGCAGGGCGTCGTGCTCGGCGATTCGTCGGTGGAACTCGCGGCCATTCCCGGCGTGGAAAATCACGCGACGCGACCCGAGGTCCACGAAGCCCTCGCGGGCCACTCGGGCACGTCACGGCGCTACAGCACGACCGTGAAAGAGCCGTTTTTGTACGTGGCTCTCCCGTGGAAGGCTGCCGATCAAACCGGGGCCGTGCGTCTTGCTCTTCCCCTCACGCAGGTCGAGTCGGAGATCGCGTCGTTTCGCCAACTCATCGTGGCGGCGGCGTTCATCGGACTCCTTGTGGCGATCGTCATGAGCGGCCTCGCTTCGCACTGGCTGTCGCGATCCCTGCGCGATCTGGCCCGGCTCGTCGCCGCGCGCTCGACGGGGCAATCGACGCACAGGATCGACATCGCGGCCGACGACGAGGTCGGTCGTCTCGCGGCGAGCTTCAACGACCTGATCGGTCGATATGAGCAAACCACGCTCGAGCAGGTGCACGAGCGCGAGCGGATCGAGTCGATTCTGGAGAGCATGACCGAGGCCGTGTTGGCGCTCGACGATCAGAAGCGCGTGACACTGGCGAACCGCGCCGCGCTCGCGCTGCTCGGCCTCGATGCCGCGCCGGTCGGCCGCGCGCTGGCCGAGGTCGTACGCGTGCCGGCGCTGCTGGATCTGGTCAACGCGGGCCGACCGGAGGTCCTTGAAGCCGAGTTCCAGCTCCATGCCGCGTCGCCCCGGCGCCTGCTCGCCCATGTGTCGCGTCTCAAGTCGGGGACCGGCACCGTGATCGTGCTTCACGACGTGACCGAGTTGCGCCGACTCGAACAGATCCGCATGGACTTCATCTCGAATCTGTCCCACGAGCTGCGCACGCCGCTGGGCGTCATCAAGGCCAATGCCGAAACGCTGGCTGATGGCGCGCTCGAGGACACGACGCATGCGCGGGTCTTCGTCGAGGCGATTGCGCGTCAAGCCGACCGGCTGCACGCGCTCGTGCGCGACGTGCTCGAACTCGCGCGCATGGAGGAGCTCTCGACGAGTCTCGAAATCGCGCCGGTGAGGATTCAGAGCTGCGTCAACAATGTGATCGAGCAACTCGGAGATGCCGCCCGCGCGCGAGGCCTCGAGCTGGTCGCCGCCGTTGGGCCGGGACTCTTCGTTCGCGGAAACGCCCGGACGCTGGAGCAGGCGCTGTTCAACCTCGTGGAAAACGCCATCAAGTACGGCGACGCGGGCGGCCATATCCATATCCGCGCGGCGAACGCGGGGGATTTCGCGCGGATCGAGGTCGAGGACGATGGCCCGGGGATCGAAACGCGCCACCACGAACGAATCTTCGAGCGATTCTACCGGGTCGATACCGGTCGCTCGCGCGATCTGGGCGGCACGGGACTGGGGCTCGCGGTGGTGAAAAGCGCGGTCGAGGCGATGCGCGGACGCCTCGGCGTCAAGAATGTCGAACCACGCGGGTCGCTGTTCTGGATCGAGATTCCGGCTTCAGATCCCGAGCGCGTTTAACAACCAGTAGGTCGCAGCGCCGACCGCCGCGGAGACGGGAATCGTCAGCACCCACGCCCACACGATGTGGGTGAACACTCCCCAACGCACCGCGCCGACGTTGGACACCGCGCCCACGCCCGCGATGGCGCCGGTGATCGTATGCGTCGTACTCACGGGAATGCCGAGCAACGAGGCGGAGATGATCGTCAATCCGCCCGCCGTTTCCGCGGCGAATCCTCCCACGGGCCGCAACTTGGTCAGCTTGGTGCCCATCGTCTGAATCACGCGCCAACCGCCCGCCAATGTACCCAGGGCGATCGTCGCGTGACACAGTAAAATGATTGACCACGGCACGTGAAACGTATCGCCCAACAATCCCTGCGAGAACAACAGGACCGCGATGATCCCCATGGTCTTCTGCGCGTCGTTGGCCCCGTGGCTGAGCGAAAAAACCGCGGCCGAGAAAAGCTGGGCGCGTCCGAAGATCTTCTCGACCTTGGCTTTCGAATACGAACGCAGCAGCCAGTGCATTCCGATCATCAACAAGATGCCCAACGCGAGTCCGAGCAGCGGCGAGAGGACGATGAAGATCCCGACCTTGATAATGCCCTTCATGATGAGCACGTCGGTGCCGCCACGCATGACGGCCGCGCCGGCCAACCCGCCGATGAGCGAGTGGGAAACGCTGATCGGCAGGCCGAAGTGCGTGCAAAGGAAAGCCCAGCCGCTCGCCCCGATCAGCGCACCCAGGATGAGCGTCGGCGTGATGATGGCCGGATCGACGACGCCCTTGCCGATCGTGGTGGCGACGTGCACGCCAAAGAAGAACGCCGCGAGGAAGTTGAAGAGCGCGGCCCACGCCACGGCGAGACCCGGCGGCAAAACGCGCGTGGAAACGACCGTGGCGATCGAGTTTGCCGCATCGTTCATGCCGTTCACAAAGTCGAACAGCAGCGCGATCGCGATGGTCGTGAGAATCATCGGGGTCATGGCCGACTCACGACTCGTGTTCGATGATGATGCCTTCGACGACCTGCGCCACGTCTTCGCAGCAGTCGATGGCCGTCTCCAAAATCTCGTAGAGATCTTTGAGCTTCATCACCGTGAGCGGATCGCCGCCGTTTTCGAAAAGCGCCGCGATGCCCTTGCGGTGCAGCTTGTCGCCTTCGTTTTCGAGCCGGTTGATCTCTTTCACGTGGTCGTGCATTTCCTGATTTTTTTTCATCGTCCGCAGCATCTTCACCATGTCGACCACCTGTTCCTGCGTGCGGATCAGGACGCTCGCCAGCTCCACCACCTCCGGCGGCACTTCGAGAATGCGAAACAGCGTCAACCGATGCGCCGCGGACTCGATGTAATCGACGATGTCGTCGAGCCGCGAGATCAGCCTGCGGATTTCCTCGCGGTCGAACGGCGTGATGAACGAACTGCGCAGCAGATCGACCGTGTCGTGCGTGATCTTGTCGCACGCGTGCTCGGCCCGCTCGACGCGCGCGATCGCCTCGGCGTTGTCATGCAGATTCGTGAGTGCGTCGCGAATGGCCAGCCCGGCCAGAAGAGCGGTCGTCGTGTGCTGATCGAAGAGGGCGAAAAATTCGTCTTTGCGGGGAAGCCATGCGCGAAACACGAAACACCTCCGGATGCGGGCGTCGATACCCCGGGCGGCACATTGATCCCGAAGCTTGTTCGGGACTTCAGCCGGCGAAACGGCGAACCGCGACGACTCCGACGTTCGTCAGCGTGTGGACGTTCCGGCCTTGGAGATCCCCTCGGTGTCGAGAATTGCGGTGCGCCGCCAATGAGCAATCGCGGGGCGTATTTACCACGCCCCGGCATCGAATCCAAGCCCCAAAGACACGCCCGCGTCACGCCAATTTCACGATTTCGTCGCGCGGGACGAACGGAAATCAAACAAAATGTCTAGAAATTTCAGGCGCTTAGCCGGCGCGTTGGAAGCGGAACTGGCTCCAGCGCTGGTTGGCCATGCGCAGGATCTCTTCGAGTTGATCGCCGGTCAGCGCGTCGGTACGCACCACGGCCGAGCGGAACCCGTCGTACTTCGAAAAGTCGCGCGTGCGCAGCTTGCCTTCGCTCGTGATCTCGTTCCAGTACTTGGACCCCGGGAATGGCGTCGCGACCGTGAACTGCACCGATTCGGGCGCGAAGGCGATGGCCATGTCGATGGTCTTCATCGCCGAGTCCCAGGTCTCGCCGGGCAGGCCGAACATGAAGGTCAGGTGCATCTTGATGCCGAGCTCGTGCGTGAACGCGACCGCGCGTTTGACCTTTTCGAGGTCGAGGCCCTTGTCGCAGGCGTCCACGATCTCCTGCGTGGCCGATTCGACCCCGTACTTGAGACCCCACAGCCCGGCTTCCTTCAGCTCGGTCAGGATCTCGCGGTCCATCAGGTCGGCGCGGGCCATGATGCCGAAGGGCAGATCCATGTTGCGCGATTTGACCTCGCGCGCGAACGCGAGCATGCGCTTCTTGCCGATGTTGAACGTGTCGTCGTCGAAATACGCGCTCGCGAAGTTGTACTCGCGGGCGAGCCACTCCATCTCGTCCACCACGTCCTCGACGGAACGCACGCGGTACTTGGGCGACGCGTACATGATCTGCGGCCATGCGCAGAACGTACACCCGTAAGGGCAACCCCGACTCGCCCACATCTGCACCGACGGGCGCGGAATGTTTCCCGGCTCGTCACGATAGGCATACATCGGCAGATAGTGGCGCGCCGGCCACGGAAAGACCGAGAGATCGGGCTCCAGCGGTCGGCGTCCGCCGTCGAAGACGTCGCCGTCGGCGTCGCGCCAGAGCAGTCCCACGGTGCCCACGGGCGACACGCCCGCTTCGAGTCGCTGCGCGAATTCGAGCAGCGCCATCTCGTATTCGCCGACGAGCACCGCGTTGACCTCGGTGTGCTCTCGAAGCCATGGCGTCTTGAACATCTCGTCGTGCAGCCCGGCCAGAATGATGAGCTTGTCCGGGTTCTCCTCGCGAATGCGCGCGACATGGTACATGTCCTTGTCGTACGAGTTCGTCGAGATCTCGAGCACGATCACGTCGGGTTGGAAGTCGCGGATGCGCGTGAGGAACGCCTCATCCGTGATGCCCTCGGCGATGCCGTCCACGAGCAGCACGGGAAAGCCGTCCCGCTCCAGCACCGCCGTGGCGTATGCCAAAAAGAACGGGAACGGCATGTACTCCATGGACTGTTCCTCGAAATGCGGCCAGCGACTGCCGGCGCGCACGCCGTAGAACCCGTCCTTTTTCCAGGGGGCGTTGCCGAAGAAGACGCGCGTACGCTTCATGTCCGCGCCCGCGCGGTCACGCCGAAACGGCGGCGCGTCGGCCGCGGATCTGCGTGATGATCGACCGCTGTTCCCAGAGCATGGCGAAGGCGGTGTAGGCCGAGCGCGCCAGCTCTTCCCAGCTCTTGATGCGCAGCAGCGCGCGCAGCACGTAGCGCGGTCGGAAGTAAAACTTCATGTACGCCTTGCGTGCCCAGTTCTGGACCTCTTCCTCGGTCATGTCGCAGCCGGGCCGCGGGATGAACAGCTCGTCGACCGGGTTGGCGATGAAATCGCGCCAGTAATCGTGCCCGCCGTTTTCCTTCATCAGCATCTGATACATCTCGGTGGCGGGCATGGGCGTGACCTTCGAGAACTGCGCGTAGTCGAGGTCGAGTTCCTTCGCCAGCGTGATCGTCTGCTTCACGGTGTCCACGGTCTCGCCCGGGCTGCCGACCATGAAGTAGCCGAAGGTGTCGATGCCGATCTTGTTGGTGGCGTGGACGATCTCCTTGATGCGCTTCACGGTCGTCTTTTTCTTGAGCGTCTTGAGGATCGCCTCGTTGCCCGACTCGATGCCGAAGTAGATGCGCTTGCAGCCCGCTTCCTTGAGGTACTTGAGCATCTCCTCGTTGATGAGGTCCACACGGCTGCGCAGCGCCCACGCGAATTTCTGCTTGCGGTTGATGATCTCCTCGCAAATGCGGATCACGCGGCGCTTGTCGGTGGTGAAGCTCGAGTCGAAGAAGTCGAATTCGCGGATCGAGTAAGCGTCCAGGCACTCCTGGATCTCGTCGCACAGGTTTTCGGGCGAGCGCGGCCGGAATTTCAACCCGCCCTGCTCGCAGAAGATGCAGTGGAACGGGCAGCCGCGGCTCGTGATGAGCGGCGTGAAGTTCCGGAACTGGCTGATGAACGAGTAGTAGAGATGGTTGGGCAGGTGGTGGCGCGCCGGAAACGGGGCGCTATCCACATCGGCGTAAAGCGGCGCGTAGGGATTCACCACCGCCTCGCCGTCGTCCGTGCGCCAGATCAGGCCCTTCACCGCGGACAGGTCGCCGCCCGCGTTGTACGCCGTCAGAAATTCCGGCAGCGTTTCCTCGGCCTCGCCCGTGATGCCGAAATCGAGGCACCCGTGGACCATCGTCTCCTTGGGGTAAATCCCCATGTGGACGCCGCCCACCATCGACGGAACGCCCGTGGCCTCACGGATGTCGCGGAACCAGTCGAGGTTTTGGTGGAAGAGATTGGTCGTCGTCGTGTAAGCGACGAGGTCGGGGCGGAACGAATTCAGGCGCTTGATCGTCTGCGGCTTGGACAGGCCCAGCGCGTGCGCGTCGATGAACTGGATCTTCGCGCCGGCCTTCTCGGCCACCGCCGCCACATACGCCAGCGACAGGCTCGGGAAAACTCCGTAGTTGTCCTTGACGACCTTGATTCCGGGTTCGTTTTTGATGGACCCGTAGGGCGTGTAGACGAAGCTGATTCGTTCGATCGGTCGGTTACCGCGGGCCATTTCGTCCTTTCGCCGGTCGCGCGTCCGGCACGGTCGGTCCGGTCTGCACAGGGGCTTACCCTACCGAAACCGCACCATGTTCCATGATGACGCAGATCACGCTTCGGGTCCATCGGCGCGAAAAATCGGTCGTTTTGTCGGGGTTCATTCCAAAAGCTGCTCGATGACGCCCTGGTACACCGCCTTGTCGTAACCGTGGCGACTGGACCGGGGCACCATCGCGCGGTCGAGGAAGAGCGTGAAGGGCAGCGAGCCCTCGGTGAAGTACGGCATCAGCGTCCACGCCGGATCGGCGCAGATCGTGTACGTGAGCCCGTATTCGTCGCGCCACCCTTGCAGGAATTCCTGGCTCGGCGGGTTGTTTTCGTTGTCCTCGACGAGCAGCTCGATGATCTCGAATCCCTCGTCGCGATACTCCTGATACAAATCCGATTCCAACAGCGGCGCTTCCTCGCGGCATGGCACGCACCACCCCGCGCCGGCGTTCAGCATGACCACGCTGCCCATGAAGTCGTAGAGCTCGACCGTGTCGCCCTCGTCGTTCACCCACGACCAGTTGGGAACCGGCGTGCCACCGTCGTCGTCGTCGCCCGTGTCGTCGTCGTCATCGTCGTCCAGCGCCTGGATCGGCGGCAGGTCGTCGTCGCCCGCCGCGGCATCTCCCGAGCCGTCGTCGTATTCCTCGCCGTCCCACTGCTTCTCGTAGTGGCCGCAGGCGACCGCCATCGCGGCAAGAGCCCCGATGACGAACCACAAATGAAGGCGACAAGTGCGCATCCAACACCACTCCAAACCCAAAAAGCACGGTACTTCCGTGCGCTTTGGGCGTCAACGATGAGACCCTGGGAGCACTCCCCGTACGCCGAGTACCCGCGTTCAACCCATCGTCACGACAACGTTGCCGCGTTTGCGTCCCGTATCGACATACGCGTGCGCCTCGGTGATGCGTTCGAGCGGGTATGTTCGGTCGATCGGCGGCGCGTAACGCCCCGCCTCGGCCAGCGAGACGAGCAGGGCCAGATCCGCCGGGCGCTCGGGTGCGCCGCCCGCCAACACGCGGTGCGTCGTCCCGATCGTGCGCACGAGCGAACCGAGAATTTGCGGCACGCTGCCGGCGCACAGGATGAGCCGACCGCCGTTCGCGAGACCGGCCCGGCACTCGGCGTACGCATGGACGCCGACCGCTTCGAAGATGACGTCGTAGGCGTCGCCGGCGCCGAACAGCGGCTCCCGCGCGTAATCGACGACGCGGTCCGCGCCGAGACCGCGCACGAGTTCGACGTTGGCGGTGCTCGTCACGCCCGTGACCGACGCGCCGAAGTGCTTCGCGAGCTGCACCGCGGCGGCGCCGACCGCGCCGGACGCGCCGATCACGAGCACGCGTTCGCCCGATTGCAGCTTCGCGGCGTCGCGCAGGAAGTGGAGCGCGGCCGTTCCGCCGAACGCGAGCGCCGCGCCCTGCTCGAACGAGATCGAGTCCGGCAAGCGCGCGATGTTGCCCTTCACGGGCATGGTCCGGTATTCGGCGTGGCAGCCGAGCGCGACGCCCGGATACGCCGCGACGCGCTCGCCCAAGGCGTAATCGGTGACGCCGTCGCCCAAGGCCACGACCTCGCCCGCGAGTTCGGTGCCGAGCACCGGCTTGCGCGGCCCGAAGAAACCCAGAGCCGCCCGCGACAGCAGGCCGAATCCCGTCGGCACACGCAGGCTGCGCACGCGCGCGTCGCCCGACGACACCGTGCTCGCGTGCACGCGCAACAGCACCTCGCCGGGCCCGGGGCGCGGGCGCGGCACAATTTCGACGCTGACCACCTCGGGTCCGCCGTAGCGCCGATACACAGCGGCGCGCATGGTTTCGGACGACGGCGTCATGGCATCCTCCCAAGGCCCGCGATGCGGATCAATTACCCCAGCAGGCTCGGCCAGTTCTTCGACAGCCACGCGCGCTCCTCGGCCCGCTCGCGCCACCTGGGGTCGTCGCGGTCGATGGGGATCGACGCGGCGAGGATCGACTCGAAGCGCGCCTCGACATCCGTCGCGAACGCGGCATCCTCGACGACGAGCAGCGCCTCGCTCTCCCAGTAGCCCGCGGTGATGTCCAGATTCGCGCTGCCGATCGCGCACCACCGGCCGTCGGCGCAGATCATTTTTGCATGGACGTGCGCGCGCACGGCGCCCAGATCGCATCCCCACGCCGGCCCGGGCGGGGCGACGTATTCGTACGCCTCGGCGCCGGCCTCGACCAGCTCGTCGATGCGACCGTGCACGACCTGCGTGGCGAGCTCGCGGATCGCTCCGCCGGGAAAGTACACACCCTCGGCATCCCGATCACTCCACATCGGCCGCACGTGGCCGACCAACACCCGCACACGCACGCCACGACCCACGGCGTTTCGGAGCGCGCGCAGGATTTCGAACTGCATGGGGAAGGTGTTGACGACGAGCAGGTCGCGCGTCGCGGCATCGATGAGCGCGAGATACGCCTCGAGCGTGTACGCGTCGCGCAGGCCGCGATGCACGACGAACCGCGCGGCGACGGACCCCACCGGCGGCGGCGCGACGACGTCGAACGGCTCGCGCCCCGCGGCGACCCACGCGCCGAGAAATGACGTCTCGACCTGCTCCACGATCGGGCCTTCGACGCACGCACCCGCGTCGAACCAAGGAATCTGTGCGCCGGGCGTCTCGTGCGTCAGTGCGATTTCGTCAAAGCCCCGATAGTAGGTGTCGGCGAGGTTGCGCCCGGTCACAATCGCCCGGCAACCGTCCACGATCACCAACTTGCGGTGGTCGCGACGTTTGAGATCGTTAATCGACGGCATGCCCTCGATCGGCCGATTCGCCGCGACCTCGATGCCCGCAACCGGCGCCAGCCGCTCCATGAACGGGTTCTTGATCCCCATCGTCTCGTGAAGGCTGTAGAGCGCGTCGACCAGAAAACGCACCTTCACGCCGCGTTGCGCCGCGCGCACTAACGCCGCGGCGATCTCGCGCGAGGATTCCTCGTCGTGCACGATATACGTCTGGATGTGCAAACGCTCGTGCGCTTCGTCGATCAGCGCGACGAGCGTGCGTCGCGCCTCCGCGTTGTCGAGCACGATGCCCACGCGGTTTCCGCCGATGCGCCGAGAGGCCGTGGTCGCGTCGAGCCGTTGACCGATCGACGCGTCTTCGGGGTTGACCGCCGTGCGCGCCTCGAAGATCCGCGCCGACAGTGCCTCCGGCTCCAGCGCGTCGAGGTCGGCGCTCGTGAACGTCGCAAACCCCCTCGCGTCCACGCCCTGCGCGGACCCGTGCGCGATGGCGACCACATCGACGCCGCGCGAACGTAGACGCGCGGCCGCGCGCGCGAGCAGCACGGCCTCGAAGCCCCCCGGCACATCGGAAAGGCGCCCCGATCCCAAAATCTGCCCCGCCTCGAAAACGCGCGGCGACGCGAAACCCGCGGCGAGGAAACGCTCCTTGGCCTCGTCGAGCCGCGTGTTGAGCGCGAGTTTCACGCCGAAGATGTCGATGCCGCTCTCGTTTTCGTGCAACGTGTGCAGCCGCGCGAGCGACTCCGCGCGAAACTCGGCATCGACGAGCAGCACCGGCCGCGCGGGGCGCACGATCGCCGCCTTCGTCTCTAGAGATGCCACCGGATCGCGCCACCGCCCGTCCGACACGCGACCGAGTCCCAGGAAATCCGCCGAGCGCGCGATGGAGAATTCATCCTCGCGGATCGTCAGATAGCCGTTGTGGGCGTACGCGACGGCGCGCAATTCGCCGCGATCGATGATGGCGACGTGCGTCTGATTCAGCGGCTGCGGCATGCCGAGCACGTTGACACGCTCGACGTACAGGGTGAGTGGCGATTCGCCGACGAAGACGTCCGCGGCGCACAGCGTCTCGGGATCGAGATAGAGCGAAAGTCCATGTGTTTCGGTGGGGACCAGGGCCACGGGAATGCGCAGCTCGCGAAGCGCCCAGACGACGAACACACCGCCGAGCCAATGCGTGACCCCCCATTCCGCATCGAGCAGCACGCACAGCATCTGGGATCGCCACTCGGCGATGCGCGACGGGATCGCCGCGCGTAGCTCGAGCAGCTTCGCGTCGCTTTGCGCGAAGCGAACCGTGCACGAGAGTCCGGCCACGCGGGCGTTCGCGTCGATGTCCTCCGGCGCGAGGGCCTTGACGGGACGCAGCGCGAAGAATCCGAGTTCGTGGTCCGGCCCCGTGCGTTCGCGCGCAAATCCCGCAAAGGCCGCGGCGCTCTGCGGCTTGCCGTCGAAGGGAAAAAGCAGGCGGCGGATCGGCGCATCGTCGCCTTCGTCCCCGGCCGTCGCCACCACGACCGGGATGCGGACGGACTGCACCGTGAGCGCAACCATGTCCACGAGATCGGTCGGCAGTCGCGACGCGATGGGTCCGACGACGATGACGTCCGCGCCGCAGCCTTTCGCCGACGCGCGCAGGTCTTCGTCGCGCAGTTCCAGCGCGGGTTCCGACGTGACGTCCGCGCACCAGACCGTGAGTTCGGCGCGCAGCCGGGCGAGTTGCGCGTCCGCCCGATTGAGCACGTCGAGCAGATCGTCCCACGGGTCGTTCTGGAATTTCAGAAACGGTGAAACGGGCGAGAGTCCCACCAGATGAACGCGCTCAGGATGTGTCGCGAGTCGTCGCGCGGTTTCGATCGCCCGCCCCGCCCCTTCGGGGATTTCCGCGATGACGAGAACCCGGCGAAACATCACCTACTCCATCCGCGACGCGAAAGCCCGGCGTCCTCGACCTTCAGGCCGCGGCGTCCTCGACGATCAGGCCGCTCCGACGCCCCGCTCTCCGCCGGGCGCATCCCACGTGGCGGAAAATACGCGACGCCGGAAGAAGTGTTCGAGGCGCAAATTGACGATCTCGGGGTATTCGAGCGTCGCGTAGTGCGTTCCGTTGGGAATCAGAAACAGTTCGCTGCCGGCGATATCCGCGTGCATCTCCTCGGACACCCGAGCCGGCGTCATCTTGTCCGCAGTTCCGGCCGTGATGAGGGTCGGCACGCGCACCGTGGTGAGAATCGGCCGCGACGAATGTTCGTCGAGTCGCTTGATCATCAGGAAGTACGTCGGGAAGTCGAGATCCTTGAAGTCGGTCGCGACCTCGGCGAAGAAATTTTCGTTCGCGCTCACCAGACGCAGCGACTTGATGAGGTTCATCGACCACGGCTGCGTGAGCAGCCATCCGGGAAGGTCGGCGAGAAGCGGGCCGGCGCGGTAGAGCCCCTGCGCGAGCGCGCGGAAGAACACGTCGGCCTTGGGCAGGCCGAACGCGGTCTTGAGCACGTGCTCGAACGCGCCGTTGATGAGCACGAGGGCGATCACATTGCGCGGCAGATGATGGTAAATCTCTAGACCGAGCTCGACGCCCATGCTCCAGCCGCCGGTGACGAACCGCTCGCGATCCCACCCCGCGCCGCGCACGACCTCCAGCGCATCCTCGACGTGATCGTCCACGGCGAGGCGCGAGATGTCGCGCGGCTTCTCGGATCGGTAACACCCGCGCGGCTCCCACGTCACGATCGTCATTTTCTCGCAAAAGAACTCGAAGAGATATTTCCAGCACGACAGCGGCGTGCCCATTCCGGGCGGCAACAGCCATTTGTGCGGTCCCGCGCCGCAACGATACGCCTGAATCCGCGTGCCGTCGGCGCTCGTGACGGTGAATTCCTCAATGGGGACATCGATCGAGATCATCGGTCCGATTCTCCTTGATCATCAAAATCCAAATTGGCCCGTCAGACAGACGCCGCGCCCTCGAGCGAATCCATCGCCTGTTCCACCAGATTCACCGCCGCGCCCAGCGTCCGCGCGTCGAACGCGAACTTCACGTCAGCCGCGGCGAAGAGCTCGGGCAGCGTGCCCGCCCCGATCGCCAGCGCCCGCTTGTAGCCCGCCAGCGCGCGCGTGGGATCGGCGAGCGAATTGCCGAACACCTGCACCGCCCCAAGCTGCGCGAGCCCGTACTCCACGTAATAGAACGGATACAGGTGAATGTGCAGCTTGCGGTGCCAGCCCGTCGCCGCTTCGGTTTCCAGATCCGTCCAGTCCACGCCGTCCATGAACCGCGCCCACAGTCCGGCCCACATTGCGTCGCAACGCCGCGCATCCCGCGCATCGGCGGGGTGCTCGTATACCCAGTGCTGAAACGCATCGACGACCGCCATGTACGGCCAGAAGAGCACGATCTCCTCGAGATGTTCGATGCGCGCCCGGGCCGCATCGGCGTCGGAGTAAAATGCCCCCGGCGCGGAAAGGCACGGCGCGGCGAGCAGCTCCATGCTCATCGACGCGACCTCGCAAAACTCCATCGGCGCGGCCCAGCGCTGGTGGTGCGGCAGGCGGTAGACCTCAAATGCGTGAAACGCGTGCCCCGCCTCGTGCAACATGGTCTGCACGTCGTTGTGGATGCCCACCGCGTTCATGAGGATGAACGGGCGGCGGCGCTGATCGAAGCCGGTGCAAAAACCGCCCGGCGCTTTCCCCTCGCGGTTTTCGAGATCGAGCAATCCCTCGGCGCGCATGGCCCCGAAGTATCCGCCGAGCACCGGATCGAGCCGTTCGAAGATCGTCGCGGCTCGCTCCTCCAACTGGGTACCGTTCGCAAACGGCCGCAGCGGTTCACTCCCGCGAATTTCCACATTCAGATCCCACGGGCGCAGCCGATCGACGCCGAGCCGCGCACGGCGCTTCGCGTAGATGCGCCGCGCCGCAGGGACGACCGTCTGTTCGATCGCGTCGCGAAACGCGGCGCAGTCCGCCGGGGAATAATCGAATCGACCCATCACCTTCCACGCGTAGTCGCGGTAGTTCGCGAATCCCGCGTTGGCCGCCATCGGCAGACGCACGTCCAAGAACTCGGCCCACAACGCGTCGATGGCGTCGCGATCCTGCAGCCACCGCGTCATCTGGGCGCGCCACGCGGCTTCGCGCCGCGCGCGGTCCGTCTCCTGCAGCACCGGGCCGAGCTGCGCCACGGTCTTTCGTTCGCCGTCCCATTCCACCATCTGCGCGCCGGTGATCTTGCGATAGCGCTGGCGCAGTTCGTGCTCCTTCACCTTCAGCGGCTGGTTCGCCTCGCGAAAGATCTCGATATCGGCCCGCATCTGGCGCAATGGAACCGTGAAACCCTCGGGCGCGAGACCGCTTTCGACGAGCTTTCTCTTGAGCGCGTCAGCCTCGGCCTGCGCGGGCAATTGAATGCGCTCGACGTATTGTTGATAGCGCTTCTCTTTTTCGGTGTTCTCGGTGTCGCAGGCGGCGGCGACGGCCAGGACGTTGTAAGTCTCGTCGATCAGGGCGTGCAGGCGCGTCCAATCGTCGAGCCACGCGCTCAACGTCGATGCGTCGAGCTTGGCCGCGGCGAGGGCACGAAACGCACCCTGCACGGGTTCCCACGGCGAGGTTGCGAATATTTCGGGATCGGTGGGCAGATTCGGAACTTCGCCGCGCGCGATCGTGTCGCTAGATGTCATGTCCGTGTTTCCTTCATCAAGTGATCCGCGTTCCCGGGCGGGAGAGCCCGAAAAAAATGCGGGATGCCCCGGGCCAAAAAAATACGGGATGCCCCCGGCCAATGCAATCAGACGGACGCCTCGCTCGTATTCGTGATGAGGCCCGAACACGTACGCAGACCCCAAACACGTACGCGGGCTCCGAACACGTACGCGGGAGTTGAAGTGCCCGAACCGGTTTCCGACGCCGACGACCGAGATGTGCGCGACCTGGCGCGGCGGGGATTTCGCTACGCCCTCGCCCTTTGCCACGAACCGAGCGCGGCCGAGGATCTTCTGCAGGAAGGCTGGATGCGGCTCCTGCGCGCCGGGTCGCCGGTCGAGCCCGGACCGCTGTTTGTCACGATTCGCCGCATCTTCATCGACGAGCGACGCAGGTCCAGCGTCGCGCCCTTCGCTCTGTGGGACGAGTCGGTCGTCGAGCGCATCGCCGGTGTCGATCCCGGCAACGAAACCGTGCTGGCGACCTCGGCTCAGATCGAGGCGGCGCTGGGCGGCCTTCGGCCCGACGAACGCGAAGCGGTTTATCTGCAATGCGTCGAAGGACACACCGCGGCCGAGATCGCCAAGCTCACGGGCCGCACGCGCGGGACGGTCCTGTCCCTGATTTTTCGGGCGAAACAAAAACTCTCCGCCATGTGCCACGGCGAGCCACGGGAGGCGGCGCAATGACCCCCTTCGAACCCCACGAAAAACCCATCGACGACCACGTACGCGACCACTACGCGTCCCGTGAACCGCGCGCCGAGCTGCTCGATTCGCTCGCCAAGGCCGCGTTGGCCGAACCTCGGGAGCGATCAACGCGATGGTCCACGTGGCGGCGGGGGTTCGCCGCGGCGGCCGTCGCCGTTTTTGCGGTGGCGTTCGTCTGGAAGTTCGCCGAGATCGGACCGACGGGGCAGGAAGCCGAGATCGTCGTTCCGAGCGCCGGCGGCCAATCTCCGACCGTGGCGGACGACGGATCGCGCGAAATCGATCGGGATTTCTACAAGGCGATCGTCCCACGAAAAAACGCATCGGTGATTGTCGACTCGGATTTGGCAGTTGTGCCGAGCAAGCCGGTCGAAGAAAGCGCGGGGGCGAAGTCGGTCAAGGTCGTCACGCCGCTCGCGGACAACTTCGACTCCCGCACCAGTTCCCGCCTTGAAGGCGCCGCGCCCCGTGGCGAAGCCGATCGCGCGAACGACGCGTTGGTCGGCGGCTTCGGCGGAGAAAAGAAGGACTCGTCCGCAAGCCTCGGCAAGATCGGGACCGTCGCCGAATCCGGGCCGTCGGAACCCTCCGCCGGTGCTTGGAGCGTCTCGGATGCCTCGCCGAAAGCCGGCGACGATGTTTCGAATCACTTGCGGACCGCACGCCAAGCGCATGGCGGCGGCGGTGGGTTGGGATACGGCACCCTGGGTCACGGACGTTCTGGCGGTGTTGCGGCTCGCGAACAGGAGTACGCCGAGGGGCCGCTCCTCGTCCGCCCCGATCGCAACGAGTTCGGATTCCGGTTCGACGCGGGTTTCGAACGCGTCGCCGAACGCCCCCTGTCCACGTTCGGCGTCGATGTCGACACCGCGTCCTATTCGGTTGTGAAGAAATACCTGTCCGAAGGCCGCCGGCCGCCCGTCGATGCGGTACGCATCGAGGAACTCATCAACGCATTCCGATACGACATCCCCGCGCCCGGGCGCGGCCAAGACTTCACGGTGCTCGCCGAGGCCGCGGCCGCCCCCTGGAACGCCAATCATCGCCTCGCGCGCATTGCGCTGGCCACGCGGCCAATCACGCCCGCCGAGTGGCCCGCGCTCAATCTCGTGCTGCTCATCGACGTGTCGGGGTCGATGAAGGGGCCGAACAAACTGCCGCTCGCAATCGAATCGTTCTCGCGGCTCGTGAACCAGATGCGTTGGAAGGACCGCATCGCCATCGTCACCTATGCGGGCGAAAGCGGCGTCGCCCTGCCCTCCACCTCCGGCAACAACCGCGACGCGATTCTTCGCGCGCTGCAAAACCTGCGCGCGTCGGGCAACACGCACGGCTCGGCGGGGCTCGAACTCGCCTATTCCCTCGCGTGGCACAACCACATTCCCGGCGGCGTGAACCGCGTGATGCTGGCGACGGACGGCGATTTCAACGTCGGCGTGACCGACACGGGGTCGCTCATCGAGATGGTCCGCGCCAACGCGGCCAAGGGCGTCGATCTGACCGTGCTGGGATTCGGCTCGGACAACCTCAAGGATGCCCGGCTCGAGGCGATCGCGGACCGCTCCGACGGCAACTATGCGTTCATCGGGTCACGCACCGACGCCGAACGCGTGCTGGTGCAGGCCGCGGGGGCGACGCTCATTACCGCCGCGCACGATGTGAAGGTGCAGGTGGAGTTCAATCCCGCCATGGTCGAGGCGTATCGCCTGATCGGTTACGAAAACCGCGCGCTGGCCTCGCGGGATTTCGCCGACGACCGCAAGGATGCCGGCGATGTCGGTTACGGTCACACGGTCACGGCGCTGTACGAACTCGTGCCGCGCGGCGGCACGATCGGTGCGCCGCCCGAGCTGCGTTACCGGTCGCCCACACCGTCGCCGGATCGGGCTATCGAGTCCGCGAGCCCGGAGTCGTTCTACGTGAAGGTGCGATATCAGCCCTCGAACGGCGACGGCGCGCGGGAGTTCGCCGTGCCCTTCGTCGACGACGGCCGCCCGCTCGCCGAATCGACCGACGACATGCGCTGGGTCGCCGCGGTGGCGGCTTACGGCATGTGGTTGCGCGACCCGAATTCCGTCGGATCGTGGACGGACACCCAATCGCGAAACCTTGCAGCCGGTGCGATCGGAGATGTCGACGACGAAGCCCGATACGAATTCGTCGACCTGATCGGTCGTTGGTGGCGCTAGACGCCGAAAATCCGGGGTCCGCAGGGCCTGACGCACTGCGTCGGGCCCATTTTTCACTTTTTTCTTTTCACTCGTCGTGAATATGTTGTAGCGTGGGCGCATATCCCCAACACTCCGGAAAGGTCGGTCATGACCGATGGCCAACACGACCTGTTTCGGCGACTCGTCGAGTCGTTCCCGCATGGCGTGGTGTTGCTCGAGGCGCGCGGCGATGACCCGGGTGACTTGAAGCTCATCCACGCAAACCGCGAGGCCCTCCAACGCTCACCGTTCGATCTGGCTTCCGCCGTCGGAAAACCGTTGCTCTCGGCGGTGGGCGGCGAACCTAGCGACGCGTTGCGCGATCTCCTCGCGCGGCTGTGGACCGCGGGCGTGAACGGGGAGGCGATCGAAGTTCCGTTGTTTTCGTTCGATCCGGAGTCCGCGCTCCCGGGGTGGTACAAGCTGGACACCGTCCCTCTCGGAGACCGCCTTCTCGCCGTCGTCATCGCCGATATCCGGGAGGATCTGGAAGCCGCCGAGAAGCTGCGTCGCAGCGAAGAGCGCTACCGACGCTTCGTCGAGCACACCGAGGATCTCGTGATCGCGGTCGGGGGCGAAGGCGTCATCAGCTACGTCAACGACAGCGCCAACCGATTCCTGGGGGTCGACCCCGCCGAATGCGTCGGCCGCCACATCTTCGACTTCGTGCATCCCGACGATCGCCCCCGATCCGGAGACGATTTTCGGGACCTCGTGGCCCGGGGCCAGCGGGGGCGGTCCTATGAGAACCGCGTCGTTCACGCCGACGGACGCGCGTTCGACATTCTCTGGACCCTCACCGTCGACTATCGCGCAGGCGGAGAGGTCGAGGCCGTTCATGCGGTCGGCCGCGACATCACCGACCGCAAGGCGGTGGAAGAGGCGCTTCGATCGACCAACCGTTTTCTCGATTCGGTCGTCGAAAACATCCCGGACATGATCTTCGTGAAGGACGCGGCCGAGCTTCGCTTCGTGCGCTTCAACAAGGCCGGCGAGGATCTGCTGGGGTTCGCGCGCACGGACCTGATGGGAAAAAACGACTACGACTTCGTCCCGCGCGACGAGGCGGATTTTTTCACCGCCAAGGACCGCGAGGTGCTCGACAACGGCGTGCTGGTGGACATTGCCGAGGAGCCGATTCACACGAGGGCGCGCGGCACGCGCACGCTCCACACCAAAAAGATCCCCATCACCGACGATCAGGGTCATCCGACCTACCTGCTCGGCATTTCGGAGGACATCACCGAGCGAAAGCAGGCCCGAGAGGAACTCGACCAGTTCTTCGCCCTCGCCATCGACATGCCATGCATCGCGGATTTCACCGGGTATTTCCGCCGTCTCAGCCCTTCATGGACCGCGAGTCTGGGTTGGACCGCCGACGAACTCATGTCGCGACCGTTCCTCGATCGCGTGCATCCCGACGATGTCGAGTCGACAAAGGAGGCCATGGCGGGACTCGCCCGCGGCGAGGTCGTGATCGGCTTCGACAATCGCTACCTCGCCAAAGACGGCTCGATCCGATGGTTGTCGTGGAATTCGGTCGGAGATCCGAAGCGCGAACTCATCTTCGCCACCGCGCGCGACATCACGAGACGACGGGAAGCCGAGGAGCTGATCCGCCAGGCCAAGGAGGCGGCGGAGACGGCGAATCGCACGAAGAGCGAATTTCTCGCCAACATGAGCCACGAGCTGCGAACGCCGCTCAACGCCATCATCGGTTTTTCACAGATTCTGGAGAATCGCACCTTCGGCGATCTCACCGAGAAGCAGACGCGCTACCTCCAGGGCATCGAACAGTCCGGTTGGCACCTGCTCCAGCTCATCAATGACATCCTCGACCTGTCCAAGGTCGAAGCCGGCAAGATGAGTCTCGACCTCGAATCCACGGACGTCGCGCGGATCGTCGAATCGAGCCTGCTCATCGTCCGAGAGAAGGCACAGGTTCACGGAGTTCGTCTTGACCTGCGCGTCGATGAATCGATTCGCGACCTGCGCATGATGGTCGACGAACGCAAGATCAAGCAGATCATGTACAACCTGCTGTCGAACGCCGTGAAGTTCACGCCGGACGGCGGCACGGTCGCCGTCGAGGTGGATCGGAGTCGCGCGGACTTTCGCGTCCGGGTGAGCGATTCGGGAGTCGGAATCGAGGCGGCCGATCTGGAACGAGTCTGGGGGGCGTTCGAACAGATCGACGGTTCCCGCGCACGCGAACGCGAAGGCACCGGGCTCGGCCTCGCGCTGACGAAGAAGCTCGTCGAACTCCACGGCGGACGCATCGAGGTGACGAGCCCGGGGCGCGGTCGCGGCGCGACGTTCGAATTCGCCATCCCCATCGTCGAATCGGCCCTGCCCATGGTGACGTCGTCGCGAAACGACCGCCACGTCCGAGCGCACCGGCGTGATAAAACGCCCCTTGTGCTGATTGTCGAGGATGATCCCAACGCGCGCGAACTGCTCACGCAGTACATCACGACGGGCGGGTATCGCGTGGCCGTCGCGCGCGACGGCGAGGAAGCTCTGCGCCTGGCCCGCGAACTGAATCCCGATGCCGTGACGCTCGACATGATGCTGCCGCGGATCGACGGGATGGGCGTGCTCGCCAGCCTGAAAGCCGACCCCGCGACGTCGGACATTCCCATCGTCGTGGTTTCGGTGACGGAAAAAAATCAGCTCGCGTTTACGCTGGGCGTCGCCGAGTGGTTCGTGAAACCGGTGGACGAGAAGAGACTGCTCGACACGCTTCGCCGGCTCTGCGTCGCGAACGGACGCGAAACGCTGCGCGTGCTGGTGACGGACGACGATCCCGCCACGGTCGAATGCCTGACGGCGCTGTTCACCGGCGAGGGATACGAAGTGGAAGGCGTGAACGGCGGCGCGCAGTGCCTCGATTCGGCGCGGCGCGCCCCCCCCGACGTCATCATTCTCGATCTGATGATGCCGGGCATGAGCGGCTTCGACGTGGTGGACCGACTTCAGGCCGATCCCCGCATGAAGGACGTGCCGGTCGTCGTTTACACGGCGATGACCCTTTCGGCGGACGACCGGGCGCGACTGGGCCGTCGCGTCCAGGCCGTGACGCCGAAGCCGAGGCAAACCGATCTTCTGGAGGAGCTGGCGAAGGCGCGGAGCCTGAAGCGACAAAATCCGGAAACCTGAAACGGCGCGAAGCGGAGACGTGAGGCGACGATGACGCGCGCGACGATCCTCGTCATCGAGGACAACGACCTGAACATGATGCTGACGACCGACTTGCTCGAGATCGCCGGCTACGCGGTCGTTCAGGCGATCGATGCGGAAACCGGCATCGAAATGGCGCGCGAAAAACGCCCCGATCTCATCCTCATGGATCTCGCCCTGCCGCGCATTGACGGGTTGACGGCCGTTCGTCTGCTCAAAGAAGACCCTCGCACGCGCGACATCCCCGTCGTCGCCCTCACCGCCCACGCCATGCTCGGCGACGAACGCAAGGCGCTCGACGCGGGCTGCGCGGGGTATATCGCCAAGCCGATTGACGCCAACCGCTTTCCCGCGAAAATCGCAGAGTACCTGAAACGCGGGACGTCATGACGGAAAATGCCCGACAACGCATTCTGGTCGTCGACGACGAAGAGGTGAATCGGGAAATCTTCGAGGCGATGCTTTCGCCGTTCGGGTACGACGTGACAACCGCGCGCGACGGAGCCGAAGCGCTGGAGCGCGTCGCCGACCTTCGCTCCGATCTCATTTTGCTCGACATCATGATGCCCCGCATGGACGGCTTTCGCGTCCTGCGCCGCCTCAAGGAGAGCGAAGAGACGCGCGGGATTCCCGTGGTGGTGGTGACGGCGCTCGGCGGCACGCAGGACCGCGTCGAGGCGTACAACCTCGGGGCCGATGACTTCCTGGGCAAACCGGTCGATCAGCTCGAACTGCGTGCGCGGGTGCGTTCGCTGCTCAAGGTCAAGGCGTACAACGACCACATGAAAGCGTACCAGCGGGAGCTCGAGGTCGCCGTCGAGCGGCGCACGCGCGAACTGGAGAAGGCGCTGTCGACCGTGAAGACCGCGTCGCTCGACACGATCCTGCGCCTGTCCCGCGCAGCGGAGTACAAGGACGGGGAGACATTCACGCACGTGCTTCGCGTCAGCCACTACTCGCGGGCGATCGCGCGGCTGCTCGGACTCGACGAAGCCACCTGCGAGGCGATCCTCTACTCGTCGCCGATGCACGACATCGGCAAGATCGGCATCCCCGATCACATCCTGCTCAAACCCGGCGATCTCACGGATGAAGAGGAACAGATCATGCGCCGCCACACGATGATCGGCGGCAAGATCCTCGAAAAATCCAGCGTCGATCTCATCCGCTACGCCGAGGTCATCGCGCGCGCGCACCATGAACGGTGGGACGGGTCCGGCTATCCCGTCGGGCTCGCCGGCGAGGACATTCCGCTCGCGGCGCGCATCACCGCGCTCGCCGACGTGTTCGACGCCCTGAGCACCGAGCGCAGCTACAAGCGCGCGTACGAGATCGACGAGTGCGTGGCGTATGTGCGCGACGAGCGGGGCCGACACTTCGACCCGCGCATCGTGGACGCGTTTCTGGATGGGCTCGACATCATCCGCGACATCCACGGGCGCTATTCGACCACGCGGGCCGACCTTTTCGACGAGTGGCGTCAGGGAACGTGATGCGCGGGCGCCAAGCGGCGCGTTTCCCTTGCGAAATGCCGGGCGCAAGCCTAGGCTGAGCGGCGATTTACCCGGATCTCCTCCGGTTCGCGGGAAGGCCATGCCCCGAATTTTCATCGCGGTATTCATGTCGATGGCGGCGATTTCGATTGCGTCCGCCGACTCCGCTCCCCAGCTTTTTCATGTCGATGTCCACGCCCCGAGCCGTGCCGAACGTGGCGAGATCGCGCGCATGGGATTCGATCTCGAGGGCGTCGATCTCGCGAACGGGATCGCGAAGCTGGTGGCGACGATCGACGACGTGCGTCTGTTGCAGTCGATGGGCTACGCGGTCGATTACACGCAGGTCGACTTCCCCGCGAACATGGTCGATTACCACGACGGCGAGGAGACCGATGATCTCATCGACGGCTGGGCCGCGGATTATCCCGACATCCTTCACGTCTTTTCGCTGGGCGATTCCGTCGAGGGGCGTCCGATCCGTGTGTTGAAGATCAGCGACAACGCCGACACCGACGAGGATGAGCCGGGGTTCGTGCTTCTGGCGCGCCATCACGCGCGCGAGCCGCTCTCGTCCGAACTCGCGCTCGAAACCATCGGGCGGCTGCTGGAGAGCTACGAGACCGACCCCTATACCGAGTGGCTCGTGAACGAGCGCGAAATCTTCGTCATCCCGCGCCACAACCCGGACGGCGCGGCCTACGACGAGGCGCAGGATCTTGTGTACTGGCGCAAGAATCGCCGACAGAACGCCGGCGAGCCCGCGGAGTGCTGGGGCGTCGACACCAATCGCAACTACGGCTACCAATGGGGCCTCGACCAGGGATCGTCGGGCGACCCATGCTCCGAGGTCTATCGCGGCCCGTCGGCTTTTTCGGAGCCGGAGACGTCGCTGACGAAAGCGTTCCTCGAAGCGCACACCAACATCACCACGCTCATCTCGCTGCACACGTTCGGCAACATGATCCTGTACCCGTGGGGCTACACCGCGACGCCGATCGGCGACGCGACGGATCTGTCGATCTTTCAGGCGATGGCCGCGCGCTTCCGCGACTCCAACGGTTACACCACGGGCCCGGGCAGCAGCCTCTACCCCATCTCCGGCGACACGGTGGATTGGGCCTACGGCGCGCTCGGGCTCTTCGCGTTCACCTTCGAGGTCTCGAACACCGACTACGGGTTCTATCCCCCGGACGACATCTTCGACATCACGTACTTCCTCAACTTCCCCGCGATGGAGATGGCGGCCGGGCTCGCCGGCGATCCGTCGATGGCGCTCAACTGCGGCCTGTGGCTCTTCGAAGGCGAGTCTCTGGGAGACGCCGCCAAGGTTGTCTGGGCGCCGATCGTGGAAACGAACGGCGCGGGATACGAGGTGCTGCGCTCCGACGCCGAGGACGGCACGTACATCTCGATGACGTCGGGGCTCATCGCAACGGGAGCGGACGGCTACGAGCTTCAGGACGGCCCAGCGACCGCGGCGAATGATGCCTCCAGCGCGACCTACACCTATTGGTACAAGGTCAAGTTCACGTCGAACAACCCGTCGCTGCACCGCGAGTTCGGTCCGATCTCCGTCACCGTGGATGCCCCGTTGCCGACCGGACCCACGACCTCGACGACCACCACATCGACAACAACCACCACCGCGCCGACCACCACCACGGTCCCGACGACGACGACCACCACCACGGTTCCGTCCGATGACGACACCGACGACGATGCAGACGACGATGCGGACGACGACGACACGTGGTTTCCCGATGACGACGCCGACGACGATGATGATACGACTCCGGATACATCCGACGACGATACCGACGACATTCCGGAATCCGCGGCGGGAGAAACGAACGACAGCGGCTCGGGGTGCGGCTGCTGACGCCGCCATGAAAATCCCGCCGACGCGCGGTCGGCGGGGTTCATCGAAACTCGAGTTCGTGAATCAGTCGAACAGCGGATCGTCGTCGGGGCCCGCGTTCGGCCCCGGGCCACGGCCCTGTCCACGCTCCTGTCCCCGGCCGCGCGGCGGCGCCATTTCGCGCACCTTCGCCATCTGCTCCGCAGTCAGGATCTTCGCGATTTCCACATGATGCGTGATGACCATGTCCAGGCGCTCGGCCTGCGCGTCGGTCAGGTCCTTCGCGGCGGCGCGCAATGACGCCTCGTCGGCCTTGCCGCTCTCCATCAACTCGCGGAAGTCGTCGCGGGCGTCGCAGGTCTTGGTGGCCAGCGCCTTCATCTCCTCCCGGTGTTTGGGCAGCAGCTCCTTGAGTTTCGCGATCTGCTCGCTCGAAATGCCCGCGGCCTTGGCGGCATCGGGGTCCTGAATCAGGCGGTACAGTCCCGCGCCGGGGCCGAAGTCGCCACCGCGCGCGCCCGGCGCGCCCGGCCCGCCCTGATGTTTGCCGAATTGCCCCGCGCCGGCGGCGACGGCGAGCGAAAGCGCGGCGATGAAAACGATGAAGGTCAGCGTGCGGTTTCTCATGTCGATCTCCTTTGATGTTCGGGCCGATTGCCCGTTCGCATCTTGGACACCGGGCGAAGAGTGAGGTTAAAACGAACCGGTCGTATATGGCGGTTGACGCGTTTGGGGTGCGTCGATACGGTTTTTCGAGTCCGGAGGAAATCATGTCGGGCAAAATCGGAACCGCCCTCGTGACGGGCGCGTCGTCGGGGATCGGCCGCGAAACGGCGATGGCGCTCGCGAAACGCGGCGCGGTCGTCGGCCTCGTCGCCCGGCGGCGCGAGGAACTCGACGCCGTCGCCGCACGGATCTCGGAATCAGGCGGACGCGCGATCGTGCTCCCCGCCGACGTCACCGACTTCGACGCCATCCGCGACGCGGCGGCGAAATTCGCGGCTGAGGCGGGCGGCATCGACGTGGTTATCGCGGCGGCGGGAATCGGCGTCGCCACCCCCGCGTGGGCGTTCGACGGCGATCTCGCCCAGCGCATGATCGACGTGAACGTCACGGGGTTGATGAACAGCGTCGCGGCGGTCGTGCCGCACATGCTGGAGCGAAAGCGCGGTCGGATCGTCGGGCTCGCGAGCCTCGCGGGGTTTCGCGGTCTACCCGGCAACGCGGCCTACTGCGCGGGCAAGTCGGCGGTGATCGCGTTCCTCGAAGGTATCCGCATCGATCTCGCGCCGAAGGGCATCGGCGTCACGACGATCTGCCCGGGCTGGGTGAATACGCCGATGAGCGATCCCAACCCCGCTCCCAAACCGCTCATGCTCGAAGTCGGAGAGGTCGCCGACTCGATCGTCCGCGCGATCGAGCGCGGCGCGACATGGGTCGCCGTGCCACGTTCCGTCGCCGCGTCGATCCGATTCGGGCAGGCGACGCCGAACGCGCTCTACGATCTCGTGATGAAAGATCGCCTCTGGCCCTTCGGTGTAAACGAGCCCGCGCCCAAACCCGCGCGACGCACGCCGCCGGCCGGCGCGCCCGTCGCCCTTGTCACCGGAGCGTCCACCGGCATCGGCCTCGCCCTCGCGAAGCGGCTCGGCCGCGAAGGGTATGGCGTCGCGATAATGGCGCGGCGCACCGACGTGCTCGCCGCCGCGGCGGACGAGGTGCGTTCGACGGGCGCGCAGGTGGACACGTTCGAACTCGACGTGACCAACGCGGGTGCGTTCGACGCTGCGCTGCGGGTCCTCAAGGCCAAGCGCGGGCGGCTCGATCTGTTCGTCGCCAACGCGGGCACGGCGGGGCCGACGCCCGGCTACGCGCTCGACGCAAAGCACATCCACCGCATCGTCGACCTCAACGTCGGCGCGTTCACGCACAACGTCGCGGCGGTCGCGCGATTCATGCTCGATCAGGGATTCGGCCATATTGTCGGCGTGGCGAGCCTCGCGGGGTATCGTGGCCTGCCCAAGAGCGCCGTGTATTCCGCCAGCAAAGCCTACGTGCGTTCGTTCTGCGAAAGTTTCCGCGTCGATCTCGCGCCGTACGGCATCGCCGTCACGACGGTGTGTCCCGGCTTCGTGAAAACGCCGCTCAACGAGGGGAATCGCGCACCGATGCCGTTTCTGATGACGGCGGACTCGGCGGCGAGCGAAATCGCGTCCGCCATACGGCGCAAGGCAGCGCACCACGCGTTCCCCTGGCAACTCAACGCGATCATGCGCGCCGGGCAGATGATGCCGAACTTCGTTTTCGACCGTGCGATGGGCGGCAAACACTGACCGAAAAACGGAAGGGCGACCCGAAGGCCGCCCGATCCGATACACTCACCCGGCAAATCGGCGTCAGGACGCCTTGAGTTCCTCGACGATTCCCATCAGCACCTTCTTGGCGTCGCCGAAGAGCATCATCGTGTTCTCCCCTTCGAACAGGTCGTTGCGGATTCCCGCAAAACCCGAGGCGAGCGAACGCTTGATGACAAAAACCGTCCGCGCCTCGTGCACGTTCAGGATCGGCATGCCGAAGATGGGGCTCTTGGGGTCGTTGAGCGCGGCGGGGTTCACCACGTCGTTCGCGCCGAGCACGATGACCACATCCGTGTTCTTGAACTCGGGATTGACCTGATCCATTTCGAGCAGCTTGTCGTACGGGATATTCGCTTCGGCGAGCAGCACGTTCATGTGCCCGGGCATGCGCCCCGCGACCGGATGGATCGCGTACGTGACCTCGACGCCTTTCTTGGCGAGCAGGTCGGCCATTTCGCGCACGGCGTGCTGCGCCTGCGCCACCGCCATGCCGTAACCCGGCGCCACCACCACGCGCGCGGCGGATTCGAGAATCATCGCCGCCTCTTCCGGGCCGGTGGAGCGGACATTCTTGTACTCTCCGCCGCCGCCGCTCGTGTCGCCCGCCGTGGCGCCGAAGCCGCCGAACAGCACGTTGGCGAGCGAGCGGTTCATCGCCTTGCACATGATCTGCGTGAGGATGATGCCCGACGAGCCGACGAGCGATCC
>JADLEX010000106.1 GCA_020845895.1 Deltaproteobacteria bacterium
ATAATACGAATTTTCCCGCAGGGGCTTCCATGGCCGCAAATGCAGTTCCGTACCCTTGAGTTGCCACGTTACAGGAATATAGTCATCAGAATTAGACTGGTATCCATAGTCATTGCCGCCGACTCGAACCAAGAACACGGAGTCGTCTCTTCCGGGTTCGCGTTCGTCGGGTAGCGAATTCGGGTCGACTTCCACCCCCGTCGGGATGTAGATGTCCGCGAGCGTCGAGAAGCCGTCCAGCGTGTTCACGGCGTCCGCCATGAACGACGTCACGGGGCTCGACAGAAACGGACCGACCGGAGCCGTCGTCGATGTGTCGATCTGAACGTGTTGCACGTTGGGATCGTCTTCGGATTCGACCAGATAGGCGTCATTCGGATAGATCGACGACGGGCTGTACGCGAACTCCGGCCCGTCCGGGCAGGGCTCGTCGTAGTGGAATTCACCCGGCCCATTGCCGATATCGTCGTCGTCCGCTTGATCGCCGGCGTCATCCGAGTCGTCGTCATCGCCGGACGAACAGCCGACACCCGTCACGAACAGCGCCACGATCAGCCCGAACGCCAGCCACCACGTCGCCCTGCGCATGTCATCCCTCACGGCGCGCTCACGGGCGCGCTTCGATCGACCCGGTCGTCACGGCGATTCGCCACGCGATTTGCCTTGACGATCCGCGACACCGGGACTATCAAGTCCCCGCCTTTCGAGTGCATTTCGATGTCCAATTTGCCACCGGATCTGTCCGAAAACAACCGCGAGGGAACGCGCTCCGCGCGGCGCGTCGTGGTCGCCCTCATCCTGGGCTCGATCGCCATCGGCGCGATCGCGTTCTGGCGCTATCGATCGTCCGAGGTCGTGCTTACGCGCGCGCGGATCGACATCGAGGCCAAGGGTCCGACGCTGTCGCCGCCCGAGTGCGTGGAATCCGTCGTCGATTGGGCGCGCCATTGCGAGGCGATGAAGACGCTGTGCGACGCGTCGATGCCGCGCATGACCAAGACGTGCGTCGAGGCGGCCGACCGCCGCGCGTATTGCGACGAACTCGGCCGCGACGCGTGGATGTCCGCCCGCTTCGGCTACGACGAGTGCGAGCGCCTCGGCGTCGACCGCACCGCGATGAAGGCGTGCGCGCTGGCCTATCGCTCCATCGCCAACCACTGCGAGACGCTCGCGGGTGAGGCCCCGAAAGAATCCCCATGACGCTCTTTCGCTACGCCATCGCGCTCGTCGCCGTCACCTTTTTGCTGCTGCTCGTGGGCGGCACGGTCAATCCCACGGGCTCGTCGCTCGCCTGTCCCGATTGGCCGCTGTGCTACGGCCAGGTCTTCCCCAAGATGGAAGGCGGTGTGCTGTTCGAACACACGCACCGGCTCGTCGCCACGCTCGTTGGCCTGATGACGATCGGCCTCGCCGTCGCCATCGCGCGCACGCGGCGCGATGACCGCGACCTCGTGCGTCGCGGGTGGATCGCCCTCGGCCTCGTGATCGCGCAGGGCGTGCTCGGCGGCGTCACGGTGCTGCTCAAGCTCCCCCTGATCGTCTCGGCGACGCACCTCGCCCTCTCGATGTTTTTCTTTTGCTTTCTCATCGACATCGCGTTTCGGCTGTGGCCCGGCGCGTGGCCCGAGTCCGCGGGTGCGATCGACCGCACCGGCGCGGTGATCGGCGGGCTCGCGGTGTATTTTCAGATCGTGCTCGGCGCGCTCGTGCGGCACACCGAATCGGGCCGCGCGTGCGGTCAGGACTGGCTGCTATGCGGCGGCGAACTGTGGCCGGGCTACGGCCCCGCGCAGCTCCACATGACGCACCGCCTCGTCGGCTACATCGTCTTCGTCATTCTGATGATCACCGGCGCGCGCATGCTGCGCGTCGCGAAGGCGAACAACCGACGTTTCGCGAAGATCCTCGCCATGACGATCCACCCGCTCATCGCGTTGCAAATCATTTTCGGGTGGCTGACCGTTTCGACGGGCATCGGCGTGCATCCCGTCGTCGCTCACCTGGGCGGCGGCGCGGCGCTCCTCGCCGTACACTGGGCGGCATTTCTCGCGCTGGGGCCGAAGCCGGGGGCGCGCTGACGGTCCGCCGATTCGCACATTTGTGTATTTGGCATACAATTTTTCTTGCAATACAGAATCACAGGCGGTAATCCTAAGACATGTCTGTCGGTGAATGAGCGATGCCCAACCTGAACCCATTTCGCAAATTGCTGATCGGAATGAATCGGTCATTGAGCCTCCGCTGCGGTGCGACGTTCCTTTTCGTTGCCGCCGCGCTTGCCGGTCTTTCCGGATGCGCGGACGACGTTGACGATTCAGAAGACGCGAACACCGACACCCCCATCTACATCGAGTGCTTCGAGGGGGAGACAGCGGCGGCCGAAACGTCCGCGCAGCAGCTTCCGCCGAAAGCGGAAGAAGACGGGGACTCTTCGGACTTCCCCGATGGATTGCCGGCGTGCCCGCCGTTTGATGACACGATGTTCTTCGCGACGCCTCCAATCGAGGTTTACGAGCAGTTCGCCGAGGCCGTGTTCCCGGCGAAGTCGATCCCCTGCACCGTATTTCTGGACGACGACGAAGCGCAGCTCGATTGCCCATTTGGCCTCGAAGTGCCGCTCACTTGGACATGGTCGGAGGGAAATTTTCCGTGTACGGACGGCGATGTGGTGCGCCTGTACATGGAATACGGGATGGACGACCCGGCGAAACTTGCGGTGGCGATTTTTGATCTCGACGGTCGCCTGCTGATGCTGGCCGTTCCGTCGAGTTTCTTTTTTAACACATCCGAAATCGACTGTTGGAAGGTCGACGCCAAGGTCAATGTCAGTTATGTCGACGGGTACACCTGCGAATATGATTTGGATGATGCGCCGCCGATCGCGTGGCCGGATCCTTCTGAGCCGGATTGTTGTAACTGGACACGCGTTTTCGGCCTGTCGGGATCTGGTCATTTCGACGAGATCGAATGGACCTTGAATTACCCCGGCGATATTTCCACGAGTGATGACGGAGGTTATTATGTTTCGATACCCGTCAATTACTCGGGGGAGGTCTACGATGAGGAAATGCCGGACTTCGTCAACATCAAGCAGAAGTTTTCGCTCCAAATTGTTCGGCGTTGGGATTAGAATTCTTTTGAGGAAGGCGTCGACCGGATTTCGGCGGCGACGCGATGATCCAATGGAACGTCGATGAAAGGCTCGCGGGATGAGGCGGACAACGGTCGAAGAGGTTATCGCGACGTCTCTCTTCATCCCGCTGGCGATTTGCTTCATGCTCGGATGCAGCGAAGAGGACTCCGGCACCCGTGACGGCGAGGCCGACTCTTCCCTTTAAATCGAGTGTTTCGAGGGGGAAACAGCGGCGGCCGAAACGTCCGCGCAACAACTCCCGCCGAAAACAGAGGGAGAAGAGGAATCTTCGGACTTCCCCGATGGATTACCGGAGTGTCCGCCGTTCGACGACACGATGTTCTTCTAGACGCCTCCAATCGAGGTTTACGAGCAGTTCGCCGAAGCCATGTTCCCCGCGAAGTCGATCCCCTGCACCGTCTTTCTCGACGGCGGCGAAGCACAGCTCGATTGCCCGCTTGGACCGCCCGTGGCTCTCGCGTGGACGTGGCCGGACGGCCGTTTCCCATTCGACGACGGCGACGTGGTGCGCCTCTACATGGAATACGGTGCGTACGACCCACCGACGTACAGCATGGCGGTTTTCGGTCTGGATGAAAGTCTGCTTGTCTTGGCGACACCGGATTACCATCTGTTTTCTTCTCCGAAAATCGACTGCCGCGACGTGGACGCCGATGTCGAGACCGACTATGCGTGCGAGTACCAGATCGCCGACGCACCGCCGCGAAATTGGCCGGAGGATGACGGCGTCAATGATTGGACCCGAGTTTTCGGGCATTCGGTGTCGGGTCAATTCATGGACCTGGCTTGGACGCTGGAGAACCCGGCGGAGGTCGCAGCCACCGAAGACGGTGGCTACCTGGCCATCGCACCCGTCGCCTACATGGGCACCTTTTTTGCCGACGACGATATCGTCGATAAGGGTGACGTGGGTCGGCACGAGTTCCGGCTCCAGCTTGTCCGGCGCTGGGACTGAGCGACACGCATTAGCGGGATTGCGCCCGCGAAGCCTTTTCCCGATAATCCGCGCTCGTTTGGCCCGGCCGGATCACGATGACCCGCACGACCCCGAAATTTACCCCGCAGGGCGACCTCGTCGCGCTCGCGAAGCCGCCGATCACGCTCATGTCCGTTTTCATGGCGTGGGGCGGCATGGCGCTCGCGCCCGGCGACGCGCCGTGGTCCGTGCGCGCCTTCGCGCTGCTGGGCACCGCGCTGGCGGTGGCGTCGGCGCACGCGCTCAACATGGCGATCGAACGCGACACCGACGGACTCATGGAACGCACCCGGCTGCGTCCCCTGCCCGACCGACGCATGCGTCCGGCGACCGCCATCGCGTTCGGCGTGGTCACCGGCGTCGCGGGGGTGGCAATCCTCGCGCTCTTCGTCAACACGCTGACCGCCCTGCTCGGCGCGGGGGCTTTGCTGCTCTACGCGTTCGTTTACACGCCGCTCAAGCGGGTGACGCCGTTGGCGCTGGAGATCGGCGCGGTGGCGGGCGCGATGCCGCCGCTGATGGGCTGGGCCGCGGTGACCGGCACGCTCGACGCGCCGGGGCTCATCCTCTTCGCCATCATGACCGTGTGGCAGCTTCCGCACTTCATCGCGATCACCATCTATCGCCGCGACGAATATGCCGCCGCCGGCATCCGCACGACGAGCGTGGTGAAAGGCGAGCGCGCGGCCAAGATTCAGGCGCTCGTGTGGGCGTCGTCGCTCGTGCCGTTGTCGATTTTGCTCGTGCCGCTGGGATACGGCTCGTATCTCTACCTGTGCGTCGCGCTGGCGCTCGGTCTCGGCTTCGCGGGCATCGCCGCGCGGGGGCTGCGCGCCGAGGCGGGCGTGCGTTGGGCCAAGGGGCTCTTTCGCGCGTCGCTCGCGTATCTTCCGCTGCTCACGCTCGGCCTCGTCGCCGATCACCTGATTCGCTGACCGACGAGTGGAACGCGACGCATGACCAGCCCGACCAACGAAACCCGACTCTCCGTGACCGGCCTCGCCCATGCCTATGGGCGGCGCGAGGTGCTGCGCGGGCTCGACTTCGAGGTGCGTCGCGGGGAGGTCTTCGGTCTGCTCGGACCGAACGGCTCGGGCAAATCGACCGCGATGGCGATTCTCGCCGGACTGATCGAACGCAAGGGCGGCGAGGTCTTGCTCGACGGTCGGCCGTGGAATCTGCGCGACGCCGCGTTCCGCGCGCGCATCGGTGTCGTGTTTCAAAACCCCGGCCTCGACGCCAAGCTGACCGCGCTCGAAAATCTCGGCCTCGCGGCGCGGCTTTACGGATTCTCGCGAAGCGAATCGCTCGAGCGCGCGCGGATCGCCATGACGCGGGCCGGTCTCGAAGACCGGGGCGGAGACGCGGTGGGCACGCTGTCCGGCGGCATGCGGCGTCGCGTCGATATCGCCCGCGCGCTGCTGCACGACCCCGACCTGCTGCTGATGGACGAGCCGACCGCCGGGCTCGACGAGGCGTCGTTTCGCGCCACGTGGCAGCGGCTCGAAAGGATGCGCGGCGAGCGCGACCTCACGGTCCTCCTCGCCACGCACCGCCCCGAAGAGGCCGAGCGCTGCGACCGGCTCGCGATCATCCACGAGGGACGCGCGGCCATCGTCGACACCCCCGCGGCGCTCAAGGCGCGCGTGGCCTCCGATGTCGTCGTCCTTCGCGGCGAAGGCATGGCCCGGCTTGCCGCACCGATCGCCGAACGGTTCGGCGTCGAGGCGCTGTACGACGCCGAGGACGACGAACTGGTGATCGACGCCGAGCGCGGCCACGAGCTGGTCCCGCGCCTCGTCGAGGCGTATCCCGGCGGGCGTTTGACGTCGGTGAGCCTGCGTCACCCGAGCCTGGCGGACGTTTTCCTGAAGGTCACCGGCCACGCGCTCGGGGTCGAGATCGCGGACGGGGGCGGCCATGCTTAACGCCTACGATCGCGGCACGGCGTATGCGCTCTGGGCGCGCGACATGCTGCGCCTGAAGAAGGAGCGCTCTCGCTGGCTCGGCGTCGTCGCGCAACCGCTGCTCTTCTGGGCGGTGATCGGCGGCGGCATCGGGCGCAATTTTTCGGTCGGCGGCGAACCCACGAGCTATCTCGCGTTCTTCTACCCCGGCGTGCTCGTCATGGTGATTCTCTTCACCACGATTTTTTCGACGATCTCGATCATCGAGGATCGCCAAAGCGGATTTTTGCAGGGCGTGATGATTGGCCCCGGCTCGCGCGCGTCGGTGGTGGCGGGAAAGATCGCGGGCGTCACGACGCTCGTGGTCATGCAGTGCGCGCTGTTCATTCTCCTCGCGCCGGCGGCCGGATTCGCGTGGGCGTCGATCCACTGGCTCGCGCTCGTCGCGGCGATCGTGCTGGGGTGCGTGATGCTCACGGGCATCACGTTCATCATGGCGTGGGCGCTGCCGTCGTCGCAGGCGTATCACGCGATCATGAGCGTCGTGCTGATTCCGCTGTGGGTCGTCTCCGGCGCGATGTTCCCCGCGGGCGAATCGTGGATCGGTCGCATCATGCACCTGAATCCGATGACGTGGATGGTGAACGCGGTGCGTTTCGCCGTGTCGGGCGGCTCCACCGGCACGGGGACCTTCGACGCGGGCGCGACGTTTGCGATCCTCGCGATGCTCGCGGCGGTTTCGTTTTTCGCCGCCGTGTTCGTGGCTCAAAAGACTCCGGCGCGCCGGGACTGATCGGGCGAAGGAACATGCCCATCCCTCCGACCGACGACGAACGCGTCCCCTTCTGGAGAAACCTGTGGGTGTGGGCGGGGATCGTCGGCATCGTGTCGATCACGCTCACGCGTCCGTGCCTGCGCCGGGTTCCCGAGCCGCCGCCGCCCGGCCCGGCGATCTCGGCCTTCGCCTTCCACGATACCGGCGGCGCGCCTCTCACGATCGAGGACCTGCGCGGGCAGGTTTGGGTCGCGTCCGTCACGGCGAAAGACTGCTCGTCCTGCGCGCGCGCGCAAGGAGCGATGCGCCGATTACAGGACCTCTTCGAGCGCGACCGCATCGACGTGCGCCTCGTCACTTTCGTGGCCGAGTCGGCGGGGAGCGATCCGGCCCGCGTGCGTGAGGACGAACGGCGTTTCGGCGCGATTGCGCCGCGTTGGCGTTTCGCGGTCGATGCATCGGGCGCGGTGAACGCGTGGGCGCCGGGCGTTGTCTCGCTCGTCGCCGATCCCGCGCGCGTCTATCGAGGGCCCGGCGATTCGTGGTTCGGCGCGAACGCACTCGTTCTCGTGGATCGCGACGGACGCACCCGCGGCGTGTACGGCACCGACGACTTGGGCGTGGACGAGGTGTACTACCGCGCGCAGCACGTGCTGAAGGAGAAGTCGGCGGTGACGGGCGCGGAGCGCGATTAATGGCGTGGCATCCGCCGCCGCTATCCCACTGGCTGTCCCTTTATCTGAAGACGCTCGCCATCGAGATCCCGATTTACGCGCTGCTCTCGCGACCCATTGTCGCCCCGTCGCGGGCGATCCTCGCCGCCGTTCTCTGCTCCACCATCACGCATCCGATTCTGATCTACGGCTGGCCGCGCCTGATGCCGGATTATCAAACCTACATCGTCAGCGGAGAGATTCTCGTGGCGATCGTGGAGAGTACGATCTTCTACATTGTCGCGAGGCCGATCTCTTGGTCCCGCGCGATCGCGGCGTCGTTCATGGCCAACGGGGCGAGCTTCGGGATCGGTGTGCTCGTTTCCCATTTGAGCAGAGGGTGAGGTCTTCGCGCTCCCCGGGCGTTCAGATTTTCTGGAACTTCATTGGGATCCTGCCTTTCAGAGCCCGAAGCGCCATGAAAACCGCCGTGGTGGAGAGGAGAACCATCAGAATCTGGCCCCACCACAGATAGTAATCCTCGAAGACACGGAAGAAGTGACTCAGGAAGCCGGCAGTCAACGCGAGGCAGTTGAGCCCAAAGGCCAGTGCCGGACGCCCCGGCAGAAGTGCAGCCGTGGCCACCAGGGTCACGGGGGTGGTCATTTGAAAGAGAAACATTCCGAACGTGATCATGACGGGATTCGCGTCACCGAAAGCAAAGAGCAAACCCGAAATCAACAGCGCGCCGACGCTGACCTCGAGCCAGCCCCACCGATCGGAAAGAATGCCTCCGATGGCCTTGCCCGCGAACGCCGCCGTCGCGACACCGAACAGCACCGTCGATTCCCGCGGTAATTCAATGGCACCGGCTTTGCCGAGCAGCGCGCGCAGGGAGATCGAAAACAGCAGTAGCATGATGATCGCGGCGGACTTGGAGATCGTTGGCACGGATTCCGATCGATCCGTTCGAACCTCCGGCGCCTCCGCAAGCCATGCCACCACAAACGCGATCAGGAGCGCTACGAGAAACGGCCACGCGACGTAGGCACCGCCTTTTCCGATCATGGTGCCTGCCGCGAGACCCAGCGCTCCGGGTGCGATGAAGACTCCCGGCGGCGTGGCCCGCCCCGGATGCACGTGAAGCGACAGCGCTCCCGCACCGACGTGAAATGCCGCGTTCCCCACTCCCGCGAGAATCATCGCCGCATTCGGTCCGCTGGTCAGAAACAACATCGAGGCCGCCGACAAGGCGATGCCAACCAGCGCCGTCGCGCGCCAGATCCGAAAGCGGTCGATGAGCAAACCGAGCGGTGCCTGCCCCGCAAACGCGATGAGGTCGTAAAATAGGACCAACATCACGCCCTCGCGCACGGAGAGGCCGTGAAATGTCCGGGTCGCGAAAATGACGGTGACCGTGGTGGCGTCGATCAGAAGATGGATGATGCCAAACACCACCGGAAACGACGCAACGTCGAGAACTCCGTGAAAACCCCGTCGTTCCATCAGGAGGATTTTCCTTCACGCCGGCTCAGGACGAGAGCCAGCACGCCAATCCCCAGCATCCCCGCACTCAGGAATGAGCCGGTCTCCGCGTTGGACACGCCGCACACGGCGCAGTCCGAGTCATCGCCGTCATTGGAAGCATTCCCCTCACCGCTAGGATCGCTGCCGCACACACACTCGTCGAAATCCGCACAGCCGGTGAAGCTCAAGCACGGTTCCATGCTTCTCGGAGGTGCTTCAACGCACGCATCGAAGAAATCCTCGGGCAGGCAGGTCGTACCGCAGTATTCCGCGAGATTAGTGAGCGCTTCACAGAAAGCACGATCCGCGTCGTTCGCATCGTCCGCATCGTTATCCGCCGACGATCCGTCGTCAATGTCGTCCCACCCGCCCGGGCCTTCCGACCAGTCCGCCGCGGAGATCAGGGGACAAAGCCAAATCAGCGCCGCAACGATCCCAAACATGACGCGCACTGTCCGCCTCCAAAATGCCGGATACGTTGCGCCCCGAATTCAATCCATAGAAGTAGCGTCCATCGATCCTCTAGCCCAATAACACTTTTCTTCAGACAACCGACGGCGGTGCGCATCGGCGCCTCGCACTAAGAGCCCGCCGCCCTTCGCGCGGAGCAACGACGGGGAGCTGGCCTGGAGAATCACGGTGTTCGTCGTGGCGTCGATGAGACCGACTTCCCTTCGCGTCGGCTCAGAACTAGAGCGAGCACGCCGATACCCATCATCCCCGCACTCAGGAACGAACCGGTCTCCGAGTTGGAAACACCGCAGCCGCCGCAGCCGTCGTCATCATCATCGTCGTCGTCATCGTCGGCCGACGAATCATCCGCGTCGTCGTCTGACTCGCCGGCGGGATTCTCATCCGCGTCATCGTCAACAGGTTCCGTTCCGCACAAACACGCGTTGACGTTGGCGCAACCGGAAATATTCAGGCATGGGCGTATGTCCCACGGAGGGTCCGAAAGGCACGCTTCCACGTAACCCTCCGGGAGGCAGGTCGTCTCGCAGTGTTCGACGGTAATGGTGAGCGCATGGCAGAATTGCTCAGCCGTGGGCTCGGGATCGTAATCATCATCCCAATCGTCGTCGCCCCAATCGGCGCTTGCGCCGGACGAAAGCAGAAGAATCACCACGCCGAGAAATCCCGTCTTCACACCCATGGTCCGCCTCCAAATACACCGTATTCGGTGCGCCCCCATTCATTCCATGACCATAAAGGTCGGTGATTTCGATGTTCAAGTCAAGAATTTTCTCCTTCACCGTCGCGGGCCGTTGGATCGCGAGGTTCCCACTTCCGATCGGTGTTTTCAAAATCGCGAATTCGCTGCAAGCTAACGAGCATTAACGCACGAACCCCGTCCCGATCATCCGCCCGATCATTCGGCGAACGGAGAGGTCAAACCGGCATGACTCTGAAAAGGCGCCCCATCCACGCCCCGCGAGTCCTGAACGAAGCGTACGATTACGACCGCCCCGTTCCATTCAGTCGCGGGATGCGCCTCGATTGGAACGGCGCATCAGCGCTCCTGATCTCCGGCACCGCGAGCGTCGATGAAAACGGCGCCACGGTTCACGCAGGGGACCTTCGCGCCCAGATCCGCCGAACGTTGGCCAACATCACGGAACTGCTCGCCGTCGAGGGAATGACCTGGCGCGATGTGGTTTATACACGCATCTACCTTCGAGACATCGATCGCGACTACGACACCCTGCGAGAGGAACGCCTGCTTTTTTTCGAAGAACAGGGAATCAAGACCTATCCGGCGAGCTGCTGCGTCGAAGCCCGACTGTGCCGCGCCGATCTCCTCGTGGAAATCGAGACCCTCGCTACCGTGGCCCCCTAAGCGGGGAGGCAGACGTCGAGCGTGCGTGGCACACCCCGCCTTGCCGCGTCTCGCGAAAACCCCCATGCTGCTTCAATCCGTTTTTCGTCGGTCCCGGTTTTCGTCGGAGGTTCGCCCATGTCCGAACCAAGCACCAATCCAAAGCGGCTGTTGCTGCTGCTCGTCTTCATGGCCGCGCTCATCGCGCTGGGGGTGCTGATCGCGCGCGACAAGATGAATCCCATGCTTGACCAGAACGGCGACGGCAAGCCCGACGAGTGGTACCGCTACACCTTCGGCGGCGAACTGGTGTCGCTCGAAAAGGATCGCAACTACGACGGAACGGTCGACCACCGCGAGTCGTTCGTCGGCGGCGTGATCGCCGAGTCCATGACCGACATGAACAACGACGGCAATTCCGAGATCCGCGGGAAATATGACGAAAAAGGTCGCCTGATTCGGCTCGATCGCGATCTGAACGAAGACGGGCGCTACGACCGTTTCACCACGATCGACGCCGAAACGGAAAAGCAGCTCTACTCCGAGTCGGATCAGGACGGCGATGGCGAGCCGGACACGCGTCTCGCCCCGGGCGCGGAGGCGGACAAGTAGCCCTCACCCTTGCCGGATCGCCGTTTTCAGCTCGCGCGCACTGACGGTGCCGGTGCCGACCTTGGCGACCACCACCCCCGCCGCGAAGTTCGCGATCGCCGCCGCCTGTTCCCAACTCGCCCCCGCCGCGCGCGCCAGTGTGACCGTCGCGATCACCGAATCGCCCGCGCCGGTGACGTCGAAGACCTGCCGCGCGACCGTGGGGATGTGCGTGGGCCCTTCGCCCTCGCGGAAGATCGACATGCCGAGCGCCGCGCGCGTCACGATCAGGCAGCGCAGGCGCATCTTGCGCACCAGCTTCGCGCCCGCCGCCTCGATCGCCGCGTCGGTATTGGCGAGACGAACGCCGAGCATCTCTCCCGCCTCGTGGTGATTGGGCGTGAGCAGATCGACACCGCTGTACGCCGGCGCGTTGCGCACCTTGGGATCGACCACGACGGGAATTCCCGCAGCCTTCGCCGCCGCGCGGATCGCCTTCATCAGGCGCACATCCACCACGCCCTTGTTGTAGTCGGAGACGATCACCGCCTCGTAATCGGCGATGCGTCGCGTGATGTCGCGCACGAGCGAGCGCCGCGCCGCCTCGGTGACCGGGCGCGCGAGTTCGTGGTCGAAACGCACGATCTGCTGGCTGCCCGCGATGACGCGGGTTTTCACCGTGGTCGGTCGGTCGTGCTCGACGGCGAGCATCAATTCACCGATCCCCTCGGCGGCGAGGCGGTCCGTGAGCGTGCGCGCCGCCGCGTCGTCGCCGGCAAGACCCGCGAGATCGGCTCGCGCGCCGAGCGCGATCAGATTGCGCGCGACGTTCGCCGCGCCGCCGGGGGTGGACTCCTCACGGTCCACACGCACAACCGGCACCGGAGCTTCGGGGCTGATGCGCTCGACGCTGCCCCAGATGAAGCGGTCGAGCATGATGTCGCCGACGACGAGCACGCGCCGCCGGGCGAACTTGCGGATGTGTTCGAGCAACTCGTCGCGGGCGAAGGTCGTCGTCACGCGCTCTCCTTGCGTTCGGGGGCCATCCAGTCGCGGGCGTTTGCGATCGCCGCGCAACAGAACCAGTAGGCGCACATCACCTCGGCGTCGCCGAAATTATGTTGGAAAAACGAGCCCGCGGCAAAGCCCGCCAGCGTCGCGAATCCCGCGACGGCAAACGGCGTCATGGAGTCGGGCTCCCCGCGCTGCCGCCGCCATGCGAGCCACAGCCCGGCGCCCGCCACCCACGCGAAGATCGCCGCGCCGACGACGCCGCCTTCGGACGCGGCCATAAAATACGAGTTGTGCGCGTGCGCCTTGGTCGTCCACTTGATGTTGTAGTCGCGGCGGTAGTCGTCCACCACCTGCCGGTACACGCCGGGGCCGACGCCCGCGACGGGGTGGTCGAAGGCCATGTCGAGCGAGGTCTTCCAGATGTAGATGCGTTCCAGATTCGATCCCGCGCGCATCGTGGAGGCGAGGCGGTCGCGGATCGTCTCGGACGCCGCCGACAGCGCGACCACCGCGACGAGCCCGGCAACGCACACGGCGATGAACACGCGTTTGCCGCGCCGATACGCGAAGATCGCCGCGCCGAGCGCCGCCGCGATCCACGCCGAGCGCGCGTAGCTCGCCACGAGCCCGACTGCGCCCAGCGCCGCCGCGAGAGCGAGCCCGGCCCGCGTCCGCATGCCCGGCAGCAGCGCCGCCGCCGCGAGCAGCGCGACGCACAGGTACATCGTGTTGCCGAAGGTCAGGTGGTGATCGAACAGGCCGACGGCGAGGTTGTGCCCGCCGTGCTCCTGCCACAATTTCACCGGCGGGGTGAGGATGCGCGGGACCGCGTCGCCGAAACGCCACTGCGCCGCCGCGTAGATCCCAATAAGCGCCGTGGAAATACCCAGCGCCACGATCGACCGCGTGAAGACGCGGCGATCCTCGAGCGCGGGGACCAGCGCGAACCACGCGAGGTGAATCCACCACCGCGTCCACTTCGCGAGGGAATGACCCGGCATGTCCGACGCGAGCGCGCAGACCAGCAGCCACGCGATCCAGACGATGATCGCCAGTCCCTGCGCGTCGAGCGGGCGTGCGCGACGACGCGCGAAATCGACCACCCACAGCGCGATGAGCACGGCGAGCGCCGCCTGCGCTCCGCTGGTCGAGATCGGCAGACACGCCGCGAAGGCGATCGTCGCAAACGCGCGGACGCGCCCGATGCGCTCGCTCGAAATCACGAGCCGGCCTCCTCGAGCTTCGCGAAGAACGCCTCGTGCGCGAGCGCCATGGCGTCCAACGCGAATTCGCGCTCAACACGCGCCCGCGCGGCTCGACCGTGCGTCGCGGCGAGTTCGGGGCTCCCGAGATATCGACTGAGCGCACTCGCCAGGGCGGTCGCGTCACCATCGTCCACGAGCGCGCCCGTTGCGCCGTCGTCGATCGTTTCGGGCAGCGACCCCACGCGCGCCGCGATCACCGGCGTGCCGCACGCCATCGCTTCCAGCGCCGCGCGGCAGGTGCCGTCGCTGCCCTCGCCGAGCAATACACTCACGTCGAGCGTGTTGTAGATGTCGGCGAGGTCGTCCCGCCGATAGCCCAGAAAGTGCACGCGGTCACGGTACGGCAATGTTGCGACGAAGGCTTCGAGTTCAGCCTTGCCCTCGCCCCGCCCGACGATTAACAAACGTACGGTCGGAATCTCCCGCAGCACCTCGCCGAAGGCTTCGATCAGAAGCCGATGCCCGCGCCCCGGCTTGATGCGGCTCACGATGCCGGCGAGCACGTCGCCTTCGTGCGCGCCGATTTCCGCGCGGATCGCATCGCTCGCGAGCCCAGAGCGAAACGCGTGCGTATCGACCGCGCCGGGAATCACCACGCAGCGCTCCGGATCGAGGCGGTACGATTCGATCAGTCGCTCGCGCATGGCATGGCTGATGGCGATGACGCCGTCGCACGCGGCGAACAGCGGCATGTCACCGATGCGCCGCGCGGCCTGCCGGGACTCGTGCACGGACCGCACCAGCACCACGCGCCCCGCCGCCCGCCGCCGAAACATCAGGCCCGTCCAGTGGTCGTGGCTGGTGTGCGTGTGACAGACAATGGTGTCGCGTCCCGCCAATTCCGCTAGCCGCGCGGCGTCTGCCAGCATTCCCGGCAGCAGAAGTCCCTTTCGCGCAAGACGCACGTCACTCAGCACGCGAAACGACGCATCGGTCGTATGCGCCTCGAGCGTTCCCGGCGGGACGCGCGTGTGCGCGAACGCGACGTCGTGCCCGCGCTCCGCGAGCAGTCGCATGGTCTGGAGGACGCGCTCCGCCGGCCCCGTGAAGTGCCGCGACGCGAGCAGCTCCACGATCTTCATGGCGTCTCCAGCAGTTCTCGGCACGCGCGGATCAGCGTCGCCGCGTCCACGCGGTCGATGCAGTTCACCGGACCGGGGCAGCGCTTCGTCCAGCAAGGCCCGCACGTCACGTTCGCCTGCACCGCGCGCCCGCGCGTCGTCCACGGGCCGACGCGCGCGGGGTCGGTCGGTCCGAAAACACCGAGCGTGCGCGCGCCCATTGCCGCCGCGATGTGCATCGGACCGCTGTCGTTGCCGACGTACATGGCGCATCGGCCCAGCAGCGCGGCGAGTTCCCGGATGTCGGTTCTCGGCGCGAGCAGCACCGGGCTTCGCGCGGATTCGACCACGGCCGCGGCGTCGCGTTCCTCGCCCGGTCCCCAGATCACAACGGATACGCAGCCGTCGTCCGCCAGCGCGTCGGCCGCCGCAGCGTAGGTATGTGCGGACAGTTTTTTGTTCGGCCAGCTCGCGCCCGGGTTGAAGGCGACCACGCGCCGGCCGTCGAGCCGGTTTTCCCCGAACCATCGATCGATCGTATCGCGCTTGTCTGTGGGTACAGCGATTTCGACGCGGTCGGGAATCGTCGTGATGCCGAGCGGACGCAGGAGCGTGAAGTATTTTTCGATCGCGTGTCGCGCGACGGGATCGCGGGGAATGCGCTCGTTCGTGAACAGGAAATTCCCCTCGCGCCATTTGCGAAAGCCAATGCGCCTCGGCGCGCCCGACGCACGCGCGACGAGGCCGCTCTTGAACAGGTTCTGAAAGTCGATGGCGGTCTCGAAGCCCCGCGCGCGCAGGTCGTCGCGGAACGTGCGCCACAGGCGCGTGAATCCGCTCGATCGCAGCGCCGCCGCGAGTTCCTTGCGCGGAAAACGGATGATCTCACTCAGATCGGGATGGTCCTCGATCACCGCGCGCGACTTGTCCTCGATGACCCATCCGATGCGCGCGTCGGGAAACCGTTCGCGCAGCGCCCGCAGCGCGTACAGCGTGTGCACGCAGTCTCCGACCGCGCCGAGTTTGACGATGAGGATCGATCGCGGCGTCATCCGTCACCCGCGCAGGAGGTCCATGCACGCGGCCGTCACCATATCCGGCGAGATGTCTTTCATACACCGGAAGTGACCGCGCGGACAGGCGCGATGGCCGTGCGGCCCGCACGGACGACAGTCGAGCGCAATCTCGACCACGCGGCTTCGCGTGCCCCACGGGGCGTAGCCGAGCGCGGGAACGGTGGAACCGAAGATCGCGACGACCGGCACGCCGTGCGCCGCGGCGATGTGCATCGGCCCCGAATCGTTGGTGACGAGCAGCGCCGCCCGCGCGAGCAGCGCGCAAAGCTCGGGCAGTTTCAGGCGGCCCGACACGTCGAGCGCCGCGTCGCCGGTCCCGTTCGCCACTTCGCCCGCGACCGATTCCTCGCCCGGTCCGCCCAGGACGACGATCCGCTCGAACGTGCGCGCGAGATCGCGCCCGACCGCGCCGAAGCCCTCGGCGGTCCAGCGCTTCGTCGCCCACACCGATCCCGGGTGAATCGCCGCGAACGGGCGCTCCGGCGCGAGTCCGAAGCGCCCCATCAGCGCGGCGCCATCGACGGCCGGATCGAGCGCGACGCGCGCCGGCGGAATCGGTTCGGGATCGAGATCGAGATCGAGCGCGGAAACGAGCGACATCACGCGGCGCACCTCGTGCGCGCTCGTGTCGCGACGCACCCGCCGAGTGAAGAGCAACGCGCCCGCGGAGTCGGCGAACCCAATGCGAACCGGAATCCGCGCTGCGGCGAGCGTCAGCGCGCTGCGAAGCGAAGGATGCGGACAGAGCACGACATCGTAGCGCCGATCGCGCAACATGCGCGCGAACCTGAGGAGTCCGCGCGGTCCACGATGCGCACCACGTTTGTCGTAGGCAAGAACGTCGTTCAGCGCCTCATGATGACGCACGACGTCGGTCCATGCCGGTTGCACCACCATGTCGATCACGGCGTCGGGATACGCGCGGCGCAGCGCGGCGACGAGCGGCGTCGTGAGCACGACATCGCCGAGATATGCGGTCTGGAAGACGAGCAGGCGCGAGGGGGTCATGACGACCGATCGGTCGCGGCCGCGCTCACGCGCGGGCGGGCGAGCGACCGAGCTCCCAGAGTTTCAGGTACTTCAGAAAAACGTAATACGACGCGAGGACGCACACCACGAGCCCCGGCACGCCGTCGAGAAAGCCAAGCTGGAAAACGTACTTTTTCCAAAACGCAAACGCCGGGCGCGCCAGCATGGCGAACACGCCCGAACGCTTGCCGCGCGCGTGCAGTTCGCGCGCCATGATGGTCGTGTACTCGTTGATTCGCGCCAGGTGGTGCGTGACGTCGCGATAGGAATAATGGAGCAGATCGCCCGACAGCCGCGCGACGCGGCCGGAACATTCCACCGTGTCGTGCGGGTCGTATCCGCCCCAGCGCGCCGTGCGTCGATCGAAAAGGCGAATCTTCCACTCGGGATACCAGCCGCAGTGCTCGATCCAGCGACCGAGATAAAACACCTTGCGCGTCAGTTCGTAAGCGTCGGCGGGATTCGGATCGGCGAACGCCGCGCGGATCGACTCCGCGAGTTCCGGCGACACGACCTCATCCGCGTCGAGCGCGAGAATCCAGTCGTGCGTCGCGGCGTCCACCGCGCGCTGCTTTTGACGTACGTGTCCGGGCCAATCGGTGATCTCGACCCGCGCGCCGCATTGCCGCGCGATTTCCACGGTGCGGTCGGTGCTGCCGGAATCGAGGACGACGATCTCGTCGGCGAAGGGCACGGCGCGAAGACACCGTTCGATGTTGTCTTCCTCGTTCTTCGCGATCACCGTGACCGACAAGCGGCGCACCGATTACGCCTTCTTCGCGTCCGCCAGGAACTTCGCGATGCCCGCGGCCGTGAGCGGGTGCTCGGTCAGTTTGTCCAGCACATCCGGGGGAATCGTTACCGCGTGCGCGCCGGCGAGCGCGACCTGTTTGACGTGCAGCGGGTGTCGCACCGACGCGACGATCACCTGCGTCGGAAGATCGTAGAGCGAATAGATGTCGACGATCTCGCCGATCATCGCGGTGCCGTCCTCGGACAGGTCGTCCACGCGGCCCACGAACGGCGCGATGTAGGTCGCTCCGGCGCGCGCGGCCAGCAACGCCTGCGTCGCGTTGAAAATCAGCGTGACCGCCGTGGGGATCTTTTCCGCCGAGAGCGCGTGAACCGCCTTGAGGCCGTCCTTGCCCATCGGGATCTTCACGACGACGTTGTCGGCAATGCGCCGTAGCTCGCGGCCCTCGGCAACGATGCCCGCCGCGTCGATCGACAGTGTTTCGGCCAGCACCGGACCCTTGCAGGCCGCGCAGATCCTGGGAATCAGCGTCGCGTTGTCGCCACCCGCCTTGGCGATCAGCGAGGGATTCGTGGTGACGCCGTCGCAAAGGCCCATCGAGACGGCCTCGGAGATGACCGCAGGGTCCGCGGTGTCGAGAAAAATCTTCATGAATGCCCTCGAATCGAAAACACGTCGGCGAATGCCGCCGCGAATGTAACGCGAACGCGCGAAAAGACAAGCGCCGAATCGCGCCGCGCGCCGTCAGGGTGCGGCGTCGGCGGGCAGGCAGTCCTCGCCCGCGAGCCCCTTGTCGCCCGATTCGCCGCCGGGATTGATGTACCCGAGGCTGATGAGTTTTTGGATCGTCGCCTCGTCGAGTTCCAGCCGGCCCGTCTTGGCCTGCCCGCTGGCCTGCGAACGCACCCGGCACATCGCTTTGCGATGCGCGGGCGCGAACTCTCGCAGCCGCGCGGCGAGGTCCGTGGGGGCGACGCCGTCGATCAGATTCGTCTTCTCCCCCGGATCGGCGGCGAGATCGTAAGCCTCGAAGGGCCGCTCGAAGTCGAGGATTCCCTTAACGTGGACCTTCGTCGGCTCGATCAGCTTTTTGTCCGTGCTCGTCGCCGACATGCGCAGCGGCCCGAGCATGTCCGCCTCGGAGATCACGGGGTCGGTTGTCACCAGGTCGCGCAGGATCTTGGGGACGCCGTCCGATCCGCAACGAAGTTCTTCCGAGTCCGGGCTCGTGACCGCCGCGGCGCGCGTGATGAGATTGTAGATCGCCGTTTGCGGCACGATGCCGTCCGCGAGCCGCGAGCCCGCGCAGGCGTTACCCGGCGCTTTGACGATCAGCGGCACGCGCAGCATCTCGTTGTAGAGCGTGATGCCGTGACCCCACAGCCCGCGCTCGGCGAATTCCTCGCCGTGATCCGACGTGACGATGATCCACGCGCTGTCGTAGCGCCCCGCGCCCTTGAGTTTCTCGAAAAACCGGCCGAGCTGCGCGTCGGTGTAAACGATTTCCTCGTCGTACTGCGCCTTCGTCGCTTCGCGCTCGGGCTCGCCCTGTTCCCGAATCCAAGTGAAAAACGTGTAGAAGTTTTCCTTTTGCATTTCGTACACGGTCGGGTTTTTCGGCGCGAATCGCCCCCAGTATTCCTCGGGCGGCGTATAGGGATAGTGCACGTCGAACAGGTGCAGGAAGAGAAAAGTCGGCGTCCTCGCGCCGAGCAACCAGTGCAGCGCCTGATTCGACACCTCGACGGCGTTCCAGTTGGGGTTGAGGGCGTAAAGGTCGAAACCCGCCGAATAGCCGTAGCTCGCGCCGAGCAGAATGTTCGTGACGAACGCGCCGTTGCGGTAGCCGACGTCCTTGAGCAGTTCGGGAAACAGCGTACGCCGCGGATCGACCGAGGCGACCGGGCTGCTCACGCCATGGGCGCTCGGGATCACGCCGGTGAACATGCTCATGTGCGTGGGCACGGTCCACGGCGCGTGGGCGAGATGATGCTCCACGATGACGGCGTCTTGTGCGAAGTCGACGAGGTGGGGGCTCGTGGGGCGCCCGTAGCCGTACATCTCGAGGTGATCGGCGCGCAACGTGTCGATGCTGACGAGGATGACGTCGGGGTGCGCCGGGTCCGCCGCTTCGGGATTACCCCGCGCCGCGAACACGTTGACCGCCATGCCGACGACGAGCGCTCCGATCCAGATCGCCTTTTTGGGGGCGACGTCGGGAAATGGCGGCGAGCTCTTCTTGAAGATCCACTTCTCGATGAACGCGGCCGGGAACAGAAGGATCGCCATCGCCGCGCAGAACGCGAAGACCATGCCGGTACGCACGGCCGGCGGCGAAGTGGTGAGCGACGAGGTGACCGTGCGTATGAGGAAGGATTCGACATCCACGTACTGGCCGTAGATGTTGTTGAGGTCTTCGTCGAGCGTCGAATTGTAATACGCGACGCCCGCCCAGGTCGCGGCGGCGGCGAGCACCGCCAGAATCGCGAGCGATCGCGCGAGCCGGATGCGACCGGAGCACAGACGACGCGCGAGGAGATAGATCAGGCCGAGGAAAAAGCCGAGCACGTTTGTCGTGCGCCGCGTCTCTTCGACCGCATTCGCGAGCGTGAAGCCGCGCACGCCGAGGAGGGCGGATTCGACGTAGCCCTGCTCGCGCACCTCGAAACGCGCCCAGATCGCCGCCGCGACGACGCCGAGTGCGACGACGACGAACCAGACGTTCAGAAACCGGTGAAGCAGTTTGGCGCGGGCGGACATGAACGCGAGCGACCCATTGAAAAACGCGGCGGATGTTAGCAACGCCCCGGAGGTTTGTCTAACGCGCCGGGGCGATCACGGCGCGAGTTCGCCGTCAGCCAGACGGATGCGATCGGTGAGCCAATAATAGCCCCACAACCGGCCGCTCACGGTCAACTCGTTTCCCGTGACGAGCGCTTCGAGCCGCGCGTTTTTCGCGGGATCGAAAAAGACTTCCACTTCATACGCCCCGGACTCGGGCGTGAGAAGCAGCTCGCTCGCCATGGTCGTGTAGATGTTTTTCTGCTTGACGCGCAGTGTCCATTTCACCCAGCGGCCTTCGTAGCGCTCGGCCCACGCGCGACGCAGTTCGTCGCGGTCGCGCCCGCCTTCGTCGCGCATCTCCAGAAAGACGATGCCGTGATCGATCGGTTCGCGGCGACGTTCGCCCCAATCCGGCGCGTCGGGAACGTAGGGCTCCGTTTCGGACTTGATCGCGTAAACGGTCTCGTTGAAGAAGCCCCACGTCGCGACGAAGATCACCGGGGTCATGAGGAACACCGTCACGATCCACTTGACGCTCTTTCGCCAGTCGAGCTTGAGCCACATGTAGACCAACGCGCCCGGACCGCACACGAAGAGCAGCAACAGGAAGACGATCACCCGCCCCACGCGCGCGGCATCCGGCGGCGCGTTCTCGGGATCGGTTTCGGTGCGGGGCGTTCGGCCCGGCACGATCGGCGGCGCGACGGGCACCGTCGTCGGCACGGCGTCACCCGGCGTGATCGGTCGATACGAAACGCCCGATTCGGCGTCGGTGCCGCAGTACGAACACACGGTTTTCCCGCGATCCAGCGGGGCGCCGCAGTTGTGGCATTTCCGGTAACGCATTTCGCGAGCCGCCTTCGTGATGCGACGCCATTGATTTCACGGCGTCGCCCCCCGCGTCAAGCGAGCCGCACGAAAACGGCCCACCCGCGAAGGTGAGCCGTCGGAAATGAAGCCGCCCGCGACGGGCGACGGATCAGTGCGGACCGGCGGTGAGCGCCTCGGCCTCGGCGAGCAGCGACTCGACCTCCTTGGCGATCACCTTGGCGTACTCGAAATTGTGCTGCCCGCGTTTCGCGCTCACGAGATCGAGATCGCGCCGAATCAAAATCAGCCGATTCGAGATCTCGGTCGTGTTCTCCTTCTTCGCGACGCGCTCGTCCACGACCTTTTGGATCGCGTCCACGCGCGGCAACAACTTCGCCGTCAAATCGCCGAGCGCCGCGAGCTGCATGTCGGCTTTGGCCGAATATGTCGCGTCGTGGCAGTTCGCGCAGGTCGCCTTGACCCCGTCGAGGGTCGTCGTTTGCCCGCCCTTCGTCTGCACATGGCAATCGACGCATTCGATGTTTGCGTTCATCGGATCGGGATTCCCCGTCACGATGGCCGCCCCGCTTCCCTTCGTCAGGTTGCCGATGTTCTGATGACAGTCGGCGCAATCGACCTTGCCCTGCCCCGTTCCATGGTGACAGCCGCTGCACGTGACCATGTTCGTCACGCCGTGCTGCGCGCCTTCGCCGTGGCACATCGTGCATTCGAACCCAAGGTCCACCACGTGCTTTTTGTGCGGATACTCGACGGAACCGAGTTTCACCTTTCGCTCGGTCATCTCGGCGTGGCACAGGTTCGTGCAATTCAGCGTGAAGGGCTCGACCGTCTGCGCCGTGTATCCCGGCGTCAGCTTTTCGAGGGCCTGCTCGCTGCGCGCCTCGGCCGCTTCGAGCGCCTTGATGGCGTACTGCACGTTGTGGTGCCCGCGCGCACGCCTCACGAAATCGACGTTGTGAGCTGCCTCGCCGACGAGTTTCGCGGCTTCGTCTTTCTTGGCGGGCTCGATCGCGCCCGCGGCGGCCAGCGCGTTTTGCGCCTTGACGAGCCGTGCGCCCGCCCGCGTTTCGCGCTCGAACATCAGGTTGCGCCACTGCGTGAGCATGGCGTCGTACCCGGGCCCGTGGCAGTCATTGCAGGCTTGCCCATGAACCAGTGAGGCGAGATCGGTGGCCGAGCGGTCGTCCGGCCCGGACAGACGTTTCACGTGGCACGACGCGCAATCGACGTTGGCCAGATACATACGGGCGGGCTCGTCCGGCACGCCGATCGCGCCGGTGCCCTTGTACAGTTCTCGCGGTCCGATGTGCTGATTCGAGGCATGGCATACGGTGCAGTTGGTCTCGAACGACTCGCTGGTCGGGTTCCGCACGATCTCGTGCTTGATGACGTCGTGGCAGCGCCAGCACTCGACCTTGTGATTCGTCACGTGGTTCAGATGGTACGACTCAATCGTGTACTTGTCTTTGATGATCTCCTTGAGGGTCCTCTCGCGCTCGCTGTGGCACTCCATGCAATGGTCGAAATCGACGTTGCCCGCGCCCTCGATGATTCCCTGGTGGCAATTCGTGCAGGCGATGCCGGATTCGATGTAGCGCCCGTGCGCGAAGGTTTGTCCCTCGGCGAGATGAATCTCGCTTGGAACGGTCTTGTGGCAAGTGCGGCAATCGGAGAGCACTGGGTCGCGCGCGCCGTTTTCGTCGGCCTTGAAGTGGCAGATGAAGCAATCGCGCGGATCGACGGACAGGTGCTCGCCCTGCACCAACTGGCCGTGACACGTCACGCAGCGCAGCTTTTTCTCGCGGCGCATCGTACCCAGATGGTTCTCGTGGGAGAACGAGATGCCCTGAAAGTCCTTGGCGTCGTGCAACTGCTCGGAGCTGTGGCACTCCTGGCAGCTCAGGTCGGAGATTTCGGCGTGGTATTTGCCCTTCGTTCGGCCCGTCATGAACATGACGAGATGGACTTGGCCGTCCGTAAATTTGCCCTTCAGGTAATTCCACGTTCCGGGTTCATAGTGGCACTGGGCGCACTGGACCTGATTGTGCGAACTGGTGCGCCAGCTCTCCACGTAGGGCTGCATGTTGTGGCACGAAGCGCAGAAGTCCGGCGAGCTGGTCGCTTCGAGAAACGCGAACGCCACGAAGGCCACGAAAAGGACCGCGCCGCCCGCGATCAGGAGACGTCGATTTCGCTTCGATTTGCGTGCCGACCACTCATCCATCGTTGGCATCTCCCACCTTCACACACGGAGCCGGAGGAACGCGGGGCCGAAAAACCGACCGCTGATCCAAGGAGCAATAACAATGCCGCCTCGCCTTTGACGTGGCGTGCAAGAACAGCCCGAAAACGCGGCTTCCCGCGCGAATTTGACCGTCTGTCGGTCTCAAACGACGACGGAATGCCTCATCGCGGTCTGAAAATCAGACCTACGAGATCCGATTCGAATCGCCCGGGCGCGCGAAAAATCCGCCGGAGCACGCGGCCCCGGCGGTTGCCCAGAAGAGAATGAAGGATTTGCGCGGTTGTCCCCCGGATGGTGATTTCACCCTCCGTGGTTTGTCGTGTCTTTACGCTCCGTGGCAGGTCTTGCAGTCCTTCGGATACTGCGGGCCCTTGGCCGACTTCTTGTGACAGTCGCCGCACTGCTTGTGGAACGCGTCCTTGCCGGGGCCGGCGCCGTCCTTGCCCGCTTCCGTGTGGCAGGTCGTGCACTTGGAGCCCTGGCCCTTCGGATCCTTGTGATGACAGACTTGGCAGTCGTTGCCGACCTTGGTCAGGTGAGCCGGATGGTCGAACTGCACGGGCTTTTTGCCGCTGACCGAGACCGTGATCTTGCCCGCCGGCCCGGCGGCCGACGTCGCCAGACTCACCAGTCCCACCGAGCACAGCACCACCACCGAAAACATCAGGAACTTCTTCAAGGTTCTACCCTCCTTCTGACGTATAACCCGAACTCTCCACGGTCAGGGGTACACGTGACATGCCGTGCAGGCGAGTCCGACGTCTCCGCCGCTCGAATCGGCTCCGTGACACAATGACGCGCAGCCGGTATCGCCGTTGGTATCGACATACGTGTCGTGCGTGGTCACCCACCCGCTCTCGTGCGGATACAGGGTGTGACAGGTGAAGCACGAGGTCGCGTTGGGGCTCTGCCAGTCGTTGCCGTGGCAAACCTTGCACGACTCCTTGCCCGTATCGAGCACCTGCTGGCCGTGCTGGCCGGCTTGGGCATAGCCCGCCACGTGCGGGAACCCCGTGTGGCAGGTGTAGCAGGACACTCCCGACTGGCCGCCGGTGTAGTCGGCGCCGTGGCAGACGCCGGCGCAGTTTTCCAGGCCGATGTCGTAAGCCGTCGCGCCGTGGTCGTCGGGCGCGGTCCAGCCGTCCGCGTGCGGGTACTGATGACAATCGGTGCACGCGACCTGCGAGTCGCCGCCCGCAAACGTCTCGCCGTGGCAGCGCGTGGCGCAGTTGTCGTTGTCGCTCGCCATCGCCGTCACGCCGTGCTCTTGCCAGTCCGCCCAGTTCGCGTCGTGCGGATAGTCCGCGTGGCAGGTGAAGCAGGAGACGTTGGTGTCTCCGCCGGCGAAGTCGGTTCCGTGGCACGCGGTGGCGCAGTTCGTCTGACCGTTCTCGATCACGTCCATTCCGTGGTTGTCGGGATCCGACCAGTTGGCCGCGTGCGGGTAGGTGTGGCACTGGTAGCACGACACCTCGGAATCGCCGCCCTGATAGTCCGTGCCGTGGCACAGCGTGGCGCAGCCGTTCGCCGTGTTGTTCAGCACGTACTGTCCGTGCGCGTCCTTGTCCGACCAGCCCGCGTCGTGCGGATAGTTCGCATGGCACTGCGTGCATGCGACGCCCGTGTCGCCGCCGCCAAGGTCGCTTCCGTGGCACGCGGTGGCACAGGTCTCGTTGCCCGCGTCCAGCGCCCGGCCGCCATGCTCGCGCGGCTGATCCCAGTCGGTGTCGTGCGGATAGTCGGCGTGGCACTCGAAGCACGAGCCCGCCACGTCGCCGCCCTGGAAGTCCTGGCCGTGACAGACGGTGGCGCAGTACCGGTTGTTGTTGTCCAGCACCCAGCCGCCATGCTCGTCCTTGTCGGCCCAGTTGTTCTCATGCGGATAGAGTTCGTGGCATTTGTTACAGGAGATTCCGGAGTACCCGCCCTGCAGATCCGATCCGTGGCACGCCGTCGCGCAGTTCGCGTCCTGACCGCCTTCCTTGCTGTACTCGCCGTGGTTGTTCGGATCGCCGAAGTCGGTCTCGTGCGGGTACAGCGCGTGGCACTGCGTGCAGGAGACCTTGGCGTCGCCGCCCTTCAGGTCTTCGCCGTGGCAGACCGTGGCGCAACTCTGATTGCGCGTGTCGAACGCCTCGAGGCCGTGCTCCGTGATCTGCGCCCAGTTCTCGGGATGCGGATAGTTCGCGTGGCACGAGGTGCAGCCGACCTTCGACCAGCCGCCGTCCAGTTTTTCCCCGTGGCAGGCCACGCACGCCGTGGTCCCCTCGTCGAGCACGTAGATGCCATGCTGCTTCGGCTGGTCCCAGTCGTCCGGATGCGGGTATTCCACGCGCTCCGCTTCCTCGCCTTCGATCGGCGCCTCGGGGTTGGGGTCCATGCAGGCCGCGAGCCCCATGGCGAGAATCGCGAGGAACAGCGCCGCCGTCATCCCCTGGATCGCCGTGGCCATTTCCGATTTTTCCCGACTCGACATCGCTCACCTCGACCGTGTCAGTGACTGTGGCACTCGGCGCACATCCGGTCCGTCTGCTTCACACCCTGGGGATCCCATCCCTTGGGGTGCGGATTGAGTCCCAATGAAGAGCGGTGACAGGTCCGGCAATCGCCGGGGCCGCCGCGATCGTGGCAGCTCGCGCACGCGAGGGTCTCGGTGCGGGCTTTTTCGCCGTGGAAATCCTGGGAGCCCTTCGTCATCCAGCCCGCGGGGTGCCGGTAGACGGACGTCTCGGCACGCGCCCCGACGCCGCGCTGATTGTGGCAGTCAGTGCAGGATTTCGTGCCGTGGCACTTGAGGCACGAGGCCTGATTGACCTTCGCCTCGATGCGATGCGTGGTTTCCCAGTCGCCGCGATGGATGAGGCCCGCCCGCACCTTCTCGGGGTACTTCAGGCTGGGCTTCAGGTCCTCGTGCTTGTTGTGGCAATCGAGGCAGTAGCTCTCGGTATGGCACTGCGTGCAGGTCTTGCCGTTTTTGCGCGCGTATTCCGAGTGCCGCCCCATGAAGTCGTTCGCGTGCTTATAGGACGACAGCTTCGTTAGACCGATGCCGCCGAAGTCCATGTGGCACTTCGCGCATAGCATCTGGTCGAAATCTTCCTGATGGCATTCCACGCACTTCGCATGGTCGGGCTTGCCGATGCCCGCGCCGACGCCGTAGGCGCCGTGGCAGTCCTGGCATTTCTTGTCGAATTCCTTGTGCGCGACGTGCGAAAACCCGACCGCCCGCTTGTACGACTTCGCGGGTTCGTAATTCAGCGCCTTCACGTCCTCGTGGCACGCCTTGCAGGATTCGAGCGAGGGGACGACGCGCATCACGCCGCCGTCTTTTTCGATCGCGCCGTGACAGACGTTGCATTCGAGTCCGACGTTCGCATTCAGGTGCTTGGCGTGCAGGTCCTTGGCGGAAACCGTCGTCTTCGCCGGCGCGGTCGCCGCTCCCGCGAGAACGATTGCGAGCGCCGCGACACCGAGCACGAGCGCGAAAGCCAAACCGCGGTGTTGATGGGGAAACGCGCGCATTAGAGCCACCGTTCCACGTTGTAGGTGATCTTGAGGAGCCCGCGAACATCCGAGTCGTAATACGGCGTGGCGCGGTAGATGCCGGTCGCCTGCACGCCGAGCTTCTTCGTGATCGCGTAGCCGAGGCTCAGGTCGCCGTCGAAGGCCTGATCGACGCCGTAGATCTCGTTGTCGAGCTGATAGAGGTTGCTGTTCACGGCGACGTGCGCCTTGTCGAACAGTCCCTGATACAGATAGGCGCGGATTTCGCTGTAACCGTTATCGCCGCGGTCGAGGCGGTAGTAGCGGCCGCCCAGCACGTTGCCGCGCGCCGCGCCCCACAGCAGTTCGAGGCCTCCGCCGGGCCGGGACGCGTTGTCGGCTTCGTCGTAGGTGTAGGCCGCGTAGCCACCGATCGCGCGCACCCGATTCAGGATCAGGTACGACAACTCGGCGTCGGCGATGTCGAGGGTCTCGGCGGAGAACACCGAGAAGTAGTTCATCGCTCCCAGGAACGCCGAGGGGAACAGGTGCGTGTACGTGCCGGTCACGCGAAGGTCGTTGACGGGATTAAGATTGAGCTGGCCGGTCGCGTCGTAAACTTCCTGATAGATCTGACTGAACCAGACGTGGCCGACGAGATCGATGTATTTGATCGGGGCGATGCGCAGGTCGCCGCCGACGTTGTTGCGGTCCCAGCGGTGCTTTTCGAGCCCCGCGCCGTAGGCCGCGCCGAGTTCGAAATAGCCCTTGAATTCGTAGGAAACGCGGGCGCCCCAGGCGAAGTCGCCGTCGCGCTCGCCGATGCGCGAATACGCCGGCATGCCGCCGAACATCTGAATGTTGAAGCCGCAAAACGGCGTGAGCAGCAGATCGACCGCGTCCATGATCTCGGCGGTCGGTCCCGACACCACGAAGTGCCGGCCGAGCTTCGCGTCCACCAGCCCGTCGAGGCCCTTCCACTGCAGGTAGGCGTAGGTTAGATCGGCGTCGCCGGGTTGCTCCTGATCTTCATCTTCGGTGTCCGCCGCGTCCCAGCGGCCCCAACCCGAGAAGTGCAGCGTCATTCCGGAGACGCCGAACTCCTGGGCGTGGACGTCCGCGTATTCGTAGAGCGAAAAGCGGCTGGTGTCCCGCCCGAGCCAAGATTCTTCGTAAACCGAGGAAAGCGTTTTCGAGCTTCCGTAGAAGTCCGCCGCCAGACCCGGCGCGGCCCAGACGCCCAGAATGATCAGGGCGAGAAGGACCGTCACGGCTCGTGATTTCATCCCGGTGTTCATGTCATGCGCCCTTTCCGGCGAAGCGCAGTGGGTTCGTCCCGCGTCGGAAATAGGCAAATCGGGTGCCAAGACCCAAAACCCGTGTCACGGTTAAGTCATTGAATTTTCGACGAAATACTATTGAGACCGGGTATCGACAAGCGGATTCACCGCCGGTCCGGTCTCAAATTGCGACCACCCGGAGATCGCGGTCTCAAAATGGATTTTGCCGGGCTCGCGCGATTTGTGGCGAAGTCCACCACTTAAGGTGCAGCGAACAGGGCACACAGGCCCGGTCGTCCGTCCGGCCTGGTGTGCGAAACCGGCGCGAAGGCGAGATCGAAAATGGGCGACCCGCCGCGCGAGTCGCCCTTCCAATTTCATCTCGGGGCAGGAGGGATTCGAACCCCCGACCTACGGATTCCCCGCGCCAGCGAACGAAGCTCGTCGATGCTGAGGACGCGCCGGTTGTCGTCTCCGTCCAGTTCCAGCCCACCGCAATACGTCAACGCGTCGGCGAACTGCACGTGTGTCGACTGGTAAGAGTCGCGGCAGCACATCGACCCCGTGACGTTGTCGGTCCAGGTCAGGTCCGTGTCATCGTCTCCCGAATCATCGTCGGCGGTGTCGTCATCGTCGGGTCCCATTCCCAACCGAGGTCTCTTCGGAGATCAAACGTGAGGCGCGATCCGCGATGTCGGCGTGTTTTCCGTGGTTCTCCGAAAAACGGACATCATGCGAGAAAAGACCGGCGGGTGGAATTCGCCCGAACGCGCCGGCCGCCTAGGACCAGGCGGACACCCTTGGAAACAACCGCATGGACAATAAATAATCCGCGAAGCGGAACAGAGAGACCGCCAGGTGCCCGGCATCCTCGACGAAACCGAAAAACCCCGGCCAACGGTCGAGCCGCGTATAAAACGCCGCCATCATTTGAATCAAGCGCCAGCGGAGGATTCTGTCGGACTGACGCGTGGCGGCGTCGTGCCGGAGCTTGGCGCCGAAAGACTCCTCGTAGGCGCCGACGGAAACGACGCTGAGGCGCGTTTTCCGGAGGTATCGAATCGTCTCCCTCCGGTCCTTTTCCCGTTCACCGGGGACGCCGATCATGAAGTGGCCGATGGTTTTGATCCCGCGCCGCTTCATCATCTCGACCGCGCGGGGGACGTCGGCCAACTCGAAGTCCTTATTCAGGGCCCGCAAGAACTCCGCCGATCCCGTTTCCACACCGATGTGCGCGTACTCGAATCCCGCATCCGCCATCGCATCCACGATCTCCCGGCTCAAAGGATTCGGCCGGAACCAACACGTGAAACGCATGCCGGGGAAACGCCGGGCGATGGTTTCACACAGGCGTATGGTATTGGTTGCCGAAAGGTTGAACGTCGCTTCCCGAAAAAAAACCTTGCGGACTCCCATGTCGTAGAGAAACTCCAGTTCCTCGATCACCCTTTCCAAGGGCCTGAACATGGGTGCTCCGAGATCGGGCACCGGACAGAAGGAGCACTTCGACGAACACCCGTGCGATCCGTAAACGGATGCGAATGGGGGTTTCCAATAAGGAAGATAATACTGGTCCAAACGGAGCAATTCGTGGCGCGGCACACCGTAGTCCACGGGATCCCGTTTCCAATCGGAAACGACCTTCCCGTTCTCCCACCAGGCTGCGTTGATCGGTGCTTCGCCGCGCATTCTCCGCACGAAGCCCTGGGACGTGAAATCGGCCAGGATTCCGTCGAGGAACGAGTATTCTTCGAGAAAAACCTCCTTTTGGCCGTAAGTGATATCCCCTTCGGCGAAAATCACCGCACCGGTGGTTTCCTTGATCCAGCGCAGGATGCGCATGTCGGAGTCGATGGTGGGCCAGGCAACGAGAGAGAAAACGCCGTCGGGCCGAAACGCCTTCAGGGTGCGTTCCAACGCTTTGAATCCCGGAGTTACCACGCCGTCGTGTATCCGCAGTTCCATGTCGCGCATGTGGGCGGATTGGATCAGCAGGTCAAGGGGATGCCATATGTACATGGCGGATTTAGCCGTCGGGTGAATCGTGTCCCTCATGATGGGCCGTTCGGCCGGAGGATTCAGAAGAAGGATTCTAGTCATGGGTCCTCCTTCGCGGAAAACGCCCATGCGCGGGGTGTGTAGAGACTCGGCCAGACGGGTTCGCAGCGCCAATCGCGACCCAGGAAGAACGCCGCATCGGCGTTGCCCAGCCGGCGGAACAACCACGGCTGTAATAAAAATCCTGGAATCGGCGGGTGAAACGCTTTTTTGCCGACGCGGTTTTCGTAGTGCCGGGCGACGTTTCGCCATGAATACTCTCGCCCGTCGGTCAGCAAAAAAACGCGCCCTTCGGCATGCGCCTCGTCGGCCAGCATGCACAACATCACAGCCAGTTCCCTTTCGTGAACGGCGGAAAAACGCCCACGGGCCACCGGAAAAACGCGGCGCGCGGCCATTTTCAGAAAACGTCGGGAAAACCGATCATGAGGCCCGACGACCATGGGAATCCGACCGATGACGCAACGCGGATAGCGGGAAGCGACGTTTTCCCCTTCCCATTTCGAACGCCCGTACGCAGTGAGCGGAAGGGGCGGTGAGTCGATCGTGAGCGCGCGACCGTCGGTGTCGGGGGCATAAACGGCGATGGTGGAAGCGAAAATCAACCGGGGGGGCCGGGGGAGACCGGCGAGGGCTTCGACCAAGTTGCGCGTTCCGTCCACATTGACACGACGCAGATGCTCTTCACCCGCGTCGGAGTCCAGTGCCGCCGCCAGATGATAGACGGTGTCGACGCCGACAAACCATTCCGGGGAGATGGTGTTCAGATCGCCGCGAACGGTTTTCACGCCGGGTGTTTCCATCGGCCGACGGTGAATCAGCACCGTCACGTCCGCGCCGAGCGTCAGCAACTCATCGATCAGAGGCCGACCGATCGCTCCGGTTCCGCCGGTGACGAACACCCGCCGCCGAGTCTCCATCGCGTTCATCACCCACCCAAACCCAGGATCTGCCGGAAGAACAACTGCCGGAAATTGCGCAAATAACTGTACAGCACGAAGCGGTTCCGCAACCGGGACAGACGCCGGGCCCAGAACTTCGGACTGAGATAGAAACGTCGATAGAAGCGCTTTTTCCATCTTTCCAGTTCGGCGCGATCGAAATCCCGTGAACAGGAGTCTCCGAACTCGAGCGGCACCGACTCGCCGCTCAAAGCCCTGTCCGGGGTCACCGCGGCGCCCATCAGTTCCGCGCCTGGCCGTGGTTCGAAAACGTTGAAGGACGCGAAGTCGATATGGGCGCGGCGAAGAAACGCCTCGGTTTGCATGACTGTATCCCGGCTTTCTCCGGGCAGCCCGAGCAGGATGTGGGAGAGGGTTTCGATGCCGTGCCGTCGGCAGGCTTCCAGTGTCCCCAACGAGCGATCCATCCGAGCGCTCGGCTTGTGCTTTTCGAGGAGTGCCGGGCTGCCGGTTTCCAGGCCGAATGCAATGAAGCGGCAACCGGCTCGGGCCATCAGCGCGACTTGCGGGTCGTCCAACTGATCGGCGCGGGCGTTGCAGAACCACTCGACCTTCCAATTCATTTCCAGGATGGTGTTGCAAAAGAACTCAACATAACGAGGGTCGCAGTTGAACGTCGCATCCCGAACCTGAAGGCTTCGATAACCGCGCCCGGCGATCCAGGCCAATTCGTCGGAAATTTCGTCAAAATGACGTTTTGCGAAGTGAAGGGAACCGGTGTTGCAATACGTGCAGGAATGCGGGCACGCGTGGGACAATAGGATCCCCGCCGTGGGAGTGGGCAGACCGAAGGGGAATCGGTATCGACGCGAAGAAAACAGATCGTGCAAAGGGATCGGGTAGCCGAAACTCGCCCCGGTGGGTATACGACCGACAACCGTTCGCCCTTCGCGGCGATGCGTAATGCCGGCGTCCGGGCTCAGGAATCCCCGCATACTCCAAGCGGCCAGATCGGGAGTTGCAATGTCCAGCAGAACGCCGTCGATCCAGGGCGTGGTGTTCAAGACCGCTTCGCTGTGGAACCGGGGGAGATCTCCGCTCACGGCGAGCAACGTTTCCGTCGCCCGTTTCAACCGCTCAAAGAACGGACGGTCCTCCTTCCAGGAGAGGTGGCTGGTCAACGACAGCACCACGCGCGGGGCGAGTTCGGCGATTCGGTCGATCGTCCGATCCGCATCCCAACCTTCTATGATCGCGTCGATGAGCACCACGTCGTGGTCGGCGGCGAGGAATCCGCTTTGCACCAGCAGGTCGAGCGGCTGCCAGTAGTAGTGAGCCTTGTCGATGCTGCTGCAGTAACAGTCCCGGATGTAGCGTTGAGTCCCCGGCGGATTGAGCAGGACGGCAAAGGGCCGACGTGCCGGTTGTTCGTCGATTCTCATTGCCGCCGAGCCTATCATCCGTTCCGGAGAGTGACAATAAAAGTGACGTCAAGAGTGACAATCAACACGAAAAGCGGGAGCCGCGGAGGCGACGGGAATTTGCAAGGCGACAACTCGGCCGAAAGCCGACCGGCGGGTCGCTCGACCCGCCTCGGGTCGGGGATGGCGCAACCCGAACCGGAAGGGAAGTGGCGGTCGGTATAGAGAAAGTCCGAGGGGAGAAGCGCACGCGAGCGATCGATCCGCAGCCGATCGCACGGGGCGGCTGCCCCGTGATCCAGCCGGACGCGTCCGCGGGAACGCCCGTCCGCAGCATCCGCTCGCCGTTCAATTCCGAGTATGCACCTAATGGCTCGGGTGTCTGCACGCCACCGGGCTCGGCGCGGTTTGCACGTCTCGGCGCATGAACGCGGCGCTGACCCACTTCATCGAGAAGACGCTCAGCCGGTTGACCGCCGGAACGTTTCGGGCTTTCTGCACGAGACCGCTGTCGGCGATGCGCAGAAACCACGCCCAAACCGGGTGACTCGTTCGGTAAACCTCGTACCGGAATTTTCGCTGTGCGCGGCGGACGTCCTTCGCTGGGAACTGCGGCATATCGATGACCGACTCGCGATAGGTCCGAAATCCGCGCCAGTGACCTCGAAGCCATCCCTCCTTGGCGCTCATTTCCCAAAGCGAGCTTCCGGGAAACGGACTGAACACAAAGATCATTGGGCTCGGTCCGGTGCCGGGCGAGACCGTTGCGCGACGCGAGTAAACCCGTCGGTTCAGCTCTATTGTCTCGCGGTGCATCTCCGGCGTTTCATGAGGCAAACCGACCATGTTCGTCAGGTGAGGACGGATGCCGATTTCGTGCAGGTAGTCGCAGACTTCAATCAGACGTTCGTTGCTGCACCCCTTTTTCAGGATTTCATTGCGGATGTAGTCGTTGCCGCTATCCGCGCCGAGCCAGATCACAGCGCAGTTGGACGCCTTGAGCGCGTCCATGAGTTCGTGGTCCAGGCAATCGGCGCGCGTGAGGATTTCATAGGGATACGCGAATTTCGCCGCGTATTTTTCGGCCCATTCCATCGCCCATTGTCGATTCCAGGTGAACGTATCGTCACGGAAATAGATGTGATCGAATTTGTATTTCCGCTCGAGCATCTCGATTTCGCCGAGGACATGCTCGACACTGCGCAACCGGCAGAACTCCCCTTCTCCGAGGTGCGCCTGCGGCGGCACACCGCAGAACGTGCAAATACCAGGGCAGCCCCGTCCGGCCAAGAGCATCACCCAACGGTAGTTGAAGTCGATCATCGCTTGATAGTCCACAGCGTCGTAATCCCAGAATGGCAGGGAGTCCAGGTCTTTCACGAAGCTGCGGCACGGGTTCTTAATGGGTTCGCCGTCTGTGCGAAACCACAGGTTCTTGATTCCGGTCGGGTCCGCTCCGTCGTTCAGCGCCTGGAGATAGTCGCGGAAGGCGTATTCGCCTTCGCCCACGCAAACAACGTCGATATCCTTGTAGTTGATCAGCGTATCGGGGGCGATGCTGGCGTTTTTTCCTCCACAGATCACCGGAACGTCCCTACGCCACGCCTTGCTCGCGGTCGCCAACTCTTTCATGTACAACGCCTGCGAGCCGATGCCGGTGATGCCCACGACATCAGGCTCGAACGCCCGCAGCTCGTCCTGGAATTCGCGCAGCAGACGGTGCGTGTTGACGATGTGGATGCGCGTCTCATAGCCGAACTGCTTGAGATACGCCGACAACGCGCCGAGGTCCGTGGGGAAGACGTTCGGCATCAGAGTGTCCAAGTTGGGAAACACGAGCAGGATGCGTTGAAACGAGTTCATTCCGACGTCCTTTCCGCGGGCCTGTCGTCCGGGTCTGGCATGCGCCAAGGTGGAAACGTGAAACTCCCGGCGGGTTTCGCCCAACTCTTCGGCGCACACGGAATGCGGGAACGCCTTCGAACCGCAGCCGAACCCGCGTCTCGCCCGGCACGAACCATTCACCACCATCTTCCGGTTCGCGTCAAGGCCGTTTCGGTGCAAACGACGAGATTCGCGGGGCGCTCCACGCGGCCGAAAAAAAACCGACGATTCGATTTCGAGGTGGCGCAAAGAACTCGTTTTCGCCTACCATCTTCGCCGGACAATGGACAGGATAGAAAGCCTTTTCTTGGTGGTATGACTTTCCATCGGTCGGATTTCCCCGATGAATGGCGAACCCAAGAGGCGCACCCGGACGGTCAGAGGGAAAGATGCGGAATGATTCCTCCATCGGGGTCGATCGCTTGAAAGTCGGCACGACTTGCGAGTACGTCCCCGTCGAATTGATCGAAGCCGCCGGCGGCTGCGCGGTTCGCTTGACCGGAGCGGGAGGGCATGACGGCAACATCGGTTTTTACACCCACGTCAATCTGTGTGGATACGCCAAGGCCGTCGTTTCCGAGGCTCTGGACGGACTCTACTCCGATCTCAGCGCGGTCGCCGTCATCAACAGTTGCGACGCCATGCGCCGCGTCGGCGACCTGTTCGCAACCGTGGCACCGAACCTCCCCTCCCATGTGATCGACATTCCGCGCCAATCGGACGACGAAGCCATCGACCTGTTCGTCGTCCGCCTTCGTCAGTTCGCCGCGTTTCTGGAGAGAGCGCTGTGCCGACGCGTCGACGAGGATGCGCTGGGCGACTGCATCGATTCCTCAAATCAGGCCCGCGCGTTGGCGGCCCGCTGGGAGGAGGAGGGGCGACGTGGAGGTTTTCCCAAAGGGCTTCGCTTCCACTACGCTCCGTTGACGCAACGGCACCGGCAGACCTCGCGGGAGTTCGTCCGGGACATGACCGGCCAGCTCGAGGCGTGGAAAGCACAGACCCCGACACCCGCCGCCCCCCGCGGCAGGCCTCGCTTGCTGGTGACCGGCGGTTTTTCTCTTCTCGATGAGGTTTTCTCCGCGCTCGATCAAGCCGGCGTGGATGCCTGGGCCGTGGATCACTGCCACGCGGGCCGGATGACCAATCGGATCGAGCGGACGGACGATCCGTTTCGCGATCTTGCCGTCGCTTATCTCAATCGGAGGCCGTGCCCGCGCATGTCGTTTGCGGACCGCCGCATCGACTGGTTGGAGGAGGTGGTCCGCGATATGCGCGTCGACGGCATCCTGTACGTTCTTCTGGGGAATTGCGATCAATTCATGTACGACGTAACCCTGCTCCGCGACCGCCTCCGCGACTCCGGGACGCCGCTACTCGTGCTGCAGACCTCAATGCCGGGCGCCCGGAACGAACAGTGGAAAACCCGACTCGATGCGTTTTGCGAAATACTTCACGCTCGTTGAAGGACACGATGACCGCAACACCGGTTTACCGCAACAAATTGGAACTGACGCGGGCGCAGGCGGAAAAGTACCCCGCGATCATGAACGCCCCGGTCGAGAAGCTCGATTACCGCGGGTTGATGCTTCGGTATCAGTTTCAAAACGCGTTCGACCTGTACAGCGGGCTGCCGTCGGCCTGGTGCAATTTCCTGATCCCCTCGGAGATTTTCCACGCGATGGACATCATCCCGTTCGTCTTGGAAAACGAGGCGGCGCTGCTGGCCCGGACAAGCCAGTCCCGGTCTTTTCTGGAGTCGGCGGATGCCCTGACGGGTTTCCGCGACATCTGTTCCTATCAACGCGCCTCGTTGGGAGCCTTTCTCCAGGAGTTCCTGCCCAAGCCCACCCTGATCGTCAATTCCACCATGCCCTGCGACAGCGTGGGGAAGTTGTGCGAGGTTCTGGGCAAGCACTATCAGGTTCCCACCTTCCTGCTGGACATCCCTTACGACCGGGACGAGCACTCGGTTCGATATCTCACGGCGCAGATCAAGAAAATGGTACAGTTTCTGGCTGACGTCACCGGCCGGAATCTGGATCCGGAACGGTTGCGGCATGCCCTTTCGCTCTCCAACGAGTCGCGTGCGGACCACGTCGCCGCCAACGTCCTCCGGCAAGAACGCGAGCCACTCATTGCGGGCAACGAATGCCTGGGCTTGTTCGCCACGGCGATCATCACGCTGGGCAGCGGGATCGGACGTCTCGTCTATCGCCGGTTCCGCGAGCAACTCGAAAAGACGGCCGTCTCGCGCAGCGCCGAGGAGCGGGAACGCCTGAGCCGCGACAAGCGGATCGTCTGGTACCATTTCAAGCCGTTTTTCGACGACCGCCTGATCCGCCGGATGGAAGAAGAGCTGGGCGCGCGCATCGTTTTCGAGGTCGTCAACGACGTGTACTGGGAGCCCTACGATCTGGACCGACCCTACGAAAGCCTGGCGCGCAAGCTCCTGTCCATGATGCTCAACGGGCCATTGTCGTTCCGGCTCGAAAACTTCGTATCCGCGATGGAGAGATTCCGCGCCGACGGCGTCGTCAATTTTCTGCACTTCGGGTGCCGACACTACAATAACGGCAGCGTCCAGTTCCAACTGGAATGCCGGCGGCGGGGCATCCCCTATCTGGGTTTCGACGCCGACTGCATCGATCCGTCCAACTACGCGGAAGCCCAACTCACCACGCGGGTCGAGGCTTTCGTGGAGTCCCTGTACGCGTCGGCGTGAACGGACCGGTCAGGAGTTGTACCAGGACGGCTTGCGGAGCGTGAGCATCCGCTCGGCGCCGAACAGCGAGTGTTTGACTTCCGACACAAAAAACTTGGCGGCTACCCGCAGGAACCACCAGTAAACCGTCCGCTTGAACCAGTGCCTGGTGAACAGGTTTTTCGCGTAACCCGGTTTGCGCAGCATGAACCGCTTCATCATCAGGTACATCATGCGCGACAGCTCTTCCTTCGACAGGAATTTCGTCGGCCAGAGCGGCGTGAACCAGTCCATCTTGGAGTAGTCCACCTGCGGAAGCCGGTCGGAGGCTTTCATCTCCGCGTACATCCGTGTGCCGGGCGCTGGCGTCAGGAAATGGAAACTCGGAAAATCGATGCCGATCGAAACGGCATAGTCGATCAGGTCGAGCAGTTCCTGCTTGCTGTCGTCCTCCAGGCCGATGATGAAAGTCCCTTGCAAAAAGACCTGCGGATACCTTTGGGACATCATGGTGCAGGTTTCGGAAACCATGTCCCGCGTATAGCGGATCTTGTGGAATAGCTCGAAATCCTTGTCGCGGTGGCGCTCCACACCCACGATCGTGTAGGCCATGCCGGAGCGAACGAGCTTTTCGAGCACCCCCGCTTTTTCGTCCCGCATCAGCGAGTCGGCACGCTGAAAGGCGAACCAATGAATTTTCCAGTTCCTCTTGAGAATCTCCTCCGACCAACCCTCGTTCCATTTCTGGTCGGCATTGAAGGTGCCGTCGATCCAGGCGAAAAACCGTCGATCGTATTTGCCGTACAGGATTTCCATTTGCTCGATGGTCTTGTCGACGGACTTGGTGCGGTAGGTCGGAGTCGGGACCAGGTCCCCCAGCGAATTGCGCCGCCATTCGCTCTCGGTCGGCCAGAACGCGCAGAAGGTGCATCCCGAGAAACAGCCTCGACTGTGGAAAAACGGCACCATGCCCGGAAAGGCCCAGAAAACACCCCCCCGCCCGTAGTGACGGAAGTCCATCAACTCGAAGTCGGGAAGAGGCAGGATGTCCAAGTCGGGGATGATGGGCCGGGGCGAATTGATCACGACGCGCCCGTCGCTCACGTAGGCGATGCCCTTCACTTTGGAATAGTCCGGCGATCCGCTCAGAATCTCCTGGATCAGCTCAAGAAAGGTGAACTCGCCCTCGCCCAGCACCGAGATGTCGATTTCGGAGTTGGGAAGCGTCTGCTCGGCCACGTAGGGGAAGTGGGAACCGCCGGCCACCACAACGCAATCGGGGTTGATCTCCCGCGCCAGGCGCGCCACGTGAAGGCCTTCCTCGCTGTAGCAGGTCTCGTCACCGAAGCCGACCACATCGGGTCGGATGTCCCGCATCATGCGGGCCAGCGTCGTCCACCCGATCTTCCGCGCGCAGCAGTCGATGGCTTGAATCTCGACTTCCCCGGCAGTCAGGTGTTGCTTCAGTACCGCGGACAGACAAGGAAAATTGAGCGGCATCCAGAAGTTGTCGTCCTCGTTGACGTAGACCCAGAATTTCCGGGGTGCCCGGACGAACAAAATCTTCAAAGGCGCCATGAAACCTCCTGTTCGATCCGCGCTATTCGCTTTTCTTAACGCGCCGCAGTTTCCCCGGCGACGGCTCGATCCCGTCCGGCGCGACCGGGTGCGTCCTGAAATCCATGAGGAACAGAGGGGCCAGCGAAGCCTCCACACGGCTCAGTGCGGTCGCGTCGGCCACCGCTTCGAGCACGACGGAGTCCCTGCCGACCACAATGCTGTAGGCGGTCGGACGACCGAGTTCCCGGAACAGTCGGTCCTCGATGTCCCGCGCCCATATCTTCCCTTCCCGGGTCTCGAAGCCGTCGACTTTGCGGCCGCGCACGACGATCCTCGGTCGATGCCCGGGCTCCAGAACCTCGATCTCATCGCCCAGGGCGTAGCGGACGGCTGGCGAGCCTTGCGCCTCCAAATTCGTGACCACCAATTCACCGTTCACCGACTCGTAGTAATTGGCTCCGTACAGAAGGACCTCCGCACCCAGTCCGTGCCCCAGGCCGCCGGGGTCGACGGAGCCGTATAGGTTGATCACCTTGGCACGAAACTTCGCGCCAATGTACTCGACCAACCAGGGCGAAACGACCTCGCCGCCGATCATCACCAGTTCGATTCCCAGTTTTCCCGGGTTGACGCCGACCGCTTCAAGACTGGAAACCAAGCCGGGAACTTTGCTGGGAAGGCTGAGCACCGCGCGAAAACGCATGCGGCGCAACAGCACCGGCAGGAACGCGCCGAGCATCTGCAGCGGAGGGGAGACGATCGACATGCCGGCCCGTCGCGCCATTTGGATGAGCAAGGTGCCGCCGCCCCAGCTCTCCGGGGTCAGGTTGAGAACGAAACCGGAGGACGGAACACCCAAATCGACGAAATCGTCTCCCAGAGCGCGGCATTGGACGTCTTCGAGGGTGTAGCCGAAGTACTTGGCGGTCTGAGGCCCCCCTGACGACGCGAGTACGCGCTCGATGCGGACCATTTCCACGGCGACCCGGTCTTCGACCGGAACATCGGCCACTTCCTCCGCCTTCGTGATCGGCCATTCCGCGAACTCTTCGAGGGACGCGATCCGCTCTGGCAGTTTTTCCAGTCGTTGCTTCCAGAAAACCGAGCGGCGTGCGACGGCAAGAGCGGAATTGACGCGGGCCACCAACCCCGATCTCATCGAAACTGGGTAGAGTTCCATGAACCCTCCATTTCTTTTCTTCGTACTGATAACCCGCTGGTTTGTCAATCCGTCGCGACGACCGGAAAGGCTCTGCGAAAAGAAGTCCACCACGAACAAACCGCGGTTCCTGAAGCGTGGTGGGCCTCTGAGTATAATTCAACACTTGGCGGCGGGTTTGATTTTGCTCACCGAATTAAATCCGTTGGTTACGGATTGATTTTTCTGAAAAGGATGATAATGCAGCTCCTGTAAACGTCTCGAAAATCCCGATGCGGAGTTGTTATATCATTTTTGTGCATTGGAAATGGCCACATGCACGTTCGAGCCAAGCGGAGTTAACAGGGTGTTGAAAGACCGTGGAGTCGCTCGAAAAGTGTATGTCAATTCGAGCGAGGCCGTCAGACCGAGTCGAGAAATCCTATTATATATCGCTTGCTTAAGTTGTCTCCCCTGAAAATCGCCTTAACTGATTGAAAACACTGGACAAATAGTCGTTTTCGTGCTAGTTCTGTTTTCCGGGAATCGGGCATATCCACCCCCAAAACCGGTGACAGCTGGCGCCAAAGCAAACCCCTCCGCTCTCGGATTTCGACCTCTACCGCAGCCACGTCAACCAGATCCGAAAACCAGCGCCACGAGCTGATTCTGCTCGGCAAGGCGATCGACTGGTCGATTTTCGACCGGGAGTTCGGCCCGCCGTACGAAGCGGCGCACGGTCGCCCCGGTCTGCCGACGCGCCTGATGGTCGGGCTGCATTTCCTCAAGCACACCTTC
>JADLEX010000107.1 GCA_020845895.1 Deltaproteobacteria bacterium
AGCAGGACAGCGCGCTCGTGATCCTCAAGTCGATTCCCGATCAAACGACCGGCGGACCGGACATCCCCGCGGCGGCGGAGTTGCAGATCCTGAACGCGACCCTCGCGAAAAGCGCGGCGTATTATGGTATTGTGCTGACCTCGCGGTCACTGCTCGTCGGCGCGAATCAGGTGCGGTTCAACGACGAGGCGATCAATCAGGGCAAGGACACCGTGCCGGACGGGCAGCAGATCGTTCAGATGCCAGGGGAAGCGACCGTCAAAGTGGAGTAGTCAGCGGGAGCCGAGCGATCGTCCTGACTGGAAGCACCGTCGATGAAAGCTTGCGAAGACAGTCTTTTTGCTGGAATAGCCGACGCCGCGCGAATTCAGCGTAAGTCGCCAGCGTGCGCGTGTGACACGATCACGGATGGCTACGTCGGCCTGCAATCGTCCGTCAATACAAATTATCATCAAATAGCTACGATCGGCGGCGAGAATTCGATCGACCGGAATTCGCTAATTAAGAAAGCAATTTTAGCCAGAGAATTTTACGAGCGGGATCCCGCCAAACAAAAAAGCGCATTGGTAAATGCGCTGGCCGTCGGGTTGCATGAGCCTCGAATATTTTCCAGTAATCCGTCTGCGAAAGACAAAAATAAGCAGACTCAGATTCGCGTTATAATTAATGTGCCAACATTAGAAAACGAATTGCCGGAACTGGCCGTACCATTTGAGCGGAACACATTCAAGTTGGTTGCTGAGTCCTTTCTTGCTTCAAGTGATCTGAGATTTGTTTTTGCAAGTCAACTTCGTCGACAATTGTCGGAACTTCAATGGGAAAGACTGGCGGAATTTTCGAAGAAATGGGTTCGATTCGTAAGGCAGAACGAAAAAATTCCGTTGGATGTTTTACGAAAATTTGTCTCCGCATCAGAATGGAGTCCGAAACTCAGCACGTATCCAAATGTCGAATTCAATGACCCTCCGGTCTACATGCCCGACGATTGGCCGTGCGCGTATCGCTTTCCCCAAGTTCGAAACCCCAGCTGGTACCACGGGTTCATTAGCAATACAAGCTTCGAATTTCATGGTTACTCGACGTCCCAGAGCCCAATCGGACTGATCAGGTTTGCGGCCGGCCAAAATCATCAACGAGAACTATTAGTTCCTTTACCAGGGGAATGGAATGGCACTTCGATCGGCAAATGGACGTATCCTCTCGCAACATCTGTAGCGGATTCGGGTCCAAATCACAGTTTTCTTGTGTATCCAGATGCCATCGAGGCCATGGGCGATTTGGCATTCACGTTATTCTCGTATTATCAGTTAGATACAGGTGATACCGACCAGGACTCCGAGGTTTTTCTTGGATCGGTCATCGTTTGGAACTCGGATCTTTGGCGGTGCTGCCTCGAACCCGTTCCCGTCGACTTCCAAGAGGAGTCCGCCGAGTGGAAGGGTGCGTTTTCCAACGTTATGGACAGCATTCAACTTTGCGCGGTTTTGCCTCCGCCCGACAACGTTGGCCCGGCAGTAGTCCGCATAGATCGATTTATTGTAACTTTGAACAATGCTGGCCTTCTAGGATTGTCGTCTTCATTTGCGCTTACGACGGATCTGTCAGTACCTCTACTTGATCTTTCCGACGATATCCACGATGGCCGGCTAAAGCGTCTCGAACCCATTCTCCTGCCTTCGCATGGTGCGGAAGAACGAATTCAGAGTTTTCTTGTTTTAAGAAACCGTATAGTCAGACAAGCGGTTGGGGATCTCGGCCAAGCATGGAGTCAGAAATACGGTGGCACATGGTTTTACAAAAGGAATGCCGGTTGGAATATTGGTCCGTACAACTGGTGTTCGGAATCTGGAATGTGGTTTATCAGAAAGGCGGCAAGTGCAAATACTGGTTTGGACTTCGCGACTATGGAGCGATTCTACGATGGGTTGGATATTGGTCTAAGTTATTGGGCACGTTGGTTCTTATGTCAGGGTCGCTATGCCTGCTGGCGTACGGAACAGTGGTCAAATTTGGGGAATACGATTTGGCCGGGATATTGGGTGCGTGTCAATGGTGGAACGCACGCCGTCCTATTTCTTTATTGGACCTTAATGGATGGAATTGAAAATGAGATGGATCCGGCTGATCCGGCCAATGATTTTATTTACGAGGCAAGCCGAAATAATTCTATCAATAGAACTGTAAGTCGTTTTGATCCCAAAAGAAAAATAAATCGATTTCGATCGATCGCCGGAAATCAGGGTGCTCGCGTTAATTTTTCAACGTATAATTTGATTCGTATAGATGATCTATCGGAAATCGATGCTTGGGCTTACCGTTCAACGTCGGAAAGAAATAATAACTTCGTCTTTTGGAGAAACGACGAAGACGGGCAACAGGAATTTCTCCAAGACGGTTTCGGTAATACATATACAGAAAATAAATATACCGGAGATCGACAGGCTTGCTGGGAGCTATTTAACCGATGATGACAGAAGTCAAAAATGCTCTCCTATACTAAATTAGCATTCTTTTTGATTGTCGCGCTCTTTTGCTACCCGTCTTGCGCCAGCGACTCTTCTTCACCGGAAGGCGTGAAAGAGACCCCCGGCGAATTGACGTTGAATGATGAAGACGATTCTGAAATAGTGTATCATGATGGCGAGATTGAGGCTAATTTAGAACAAATCATGATATACTCGGTCTGTCGAAAGGACATCGAATGTCTAAATCCAGCGGATAATATTGAAGATTGTTATGAATTTTATGAAGATGACTTTATTTGTTTTGATAAAGAAAAGTATTTCAGCTGCATTGTGCATGAATGCTATGATCGAACATGTTACTCTTATACTTCGTGTGACTTTCAGTGCGCGTTGGAGTTCTGTACTCCGCCAAATTAGCGGGCCGCTAAAAAAGCCCGTTTCACGCGAATTGCTTCACGAATCGGCGTGATCGAGTGTTCGGAATAGGAATTCCGGGGAATTCCGGGGAATTCCGGGAATTCCGGAATTCCGGGGACACAATACTGAAATATCCTCAGTCGATGCGCCAGGCTGAATGTTCTTGTGGGCTCGGCGGCAACGTCGCAGACGGGGCGCGCGTGCCACTTTTTTCGCGGGCCCATGCTGCGGGTGCGGAAGGGCCATTGCGGAATTCCGGGGGAATTCCGGGGACACAATACCGATCTCGGGAGTTCCGGGGACACAATACTGATCTCGGGAGTTCCGGGGACACAATACTGATCTCGGCTGCCGGTGTGGTCGGAGTCGCCCCGCTTCGGGGAGAGCCGGGGACCATCAACGCGACGGGCGACGCGGACGGCGAAGGGCTGGTCGAGATTGCGTCGTGGAAACCGGGGACACGCATCGCGAGGCGCGCAGCATGTCCCCGGCTAAGCGCTTAGGCATCGCTCGTCGAAAAAGCGGTCCCATCGCAAATGGCTTGGGCCAAATAAACGTGGACATGCGCGTCCCTTGACGGCTAGAATGCGGCGGCGTGCGCAGGGGAGCACGCGCCTTGGACTTCCCAGACAAAAGGAGCCGGCCATGAAAGGCGACGAACAGGTCATTGACGCGCTCAATCACGCGTTGCGTTCCGAGGTCACCGCGATCCTCCAGTATTTCCTGCACGCCGAGATGTGCTCCGACTGGGGTTACACCAAGCTGGCGGCGTTCGTGAAAAAGAGCTCGATCGAGGAGATGATTCACGCCGAGAAGCTGATCGAGCGGATCCTGTTTCTCGAAGGTCACCCCGCGATGGCGCCGATGGCCCCCGTGAATGTCGGACGCACCGTGCCGGAGCAGTTCAAGAACGATCTCGCGCTCGAACACGAGGCCGTGAAGACTTACAACGGCTACGTCAAGCTGTGCTCGGACAAGGGCGACAACGTGTCGCGCGACCTTTTCCTGCAGCTCGTCACCGACGAGGAGCGGCACGTCGATTTCCTCGAGACGCAGCTCTCGATGGTCGACCAACTCGGTCTGCCGAACTATCTCGTGCTCCAGTCGACCCCGGCGGGCGCCGCGGGCGCGGCCGACGCGGGCGGCGGCGGAGCGTAAGCTTTATCGGATCGGCGGTTGCCGACGGATCGCAGTTTTTCGTATCATGTCGGGGCGAGGTCGAGCGGATCGATCGGTGCGCTTGACCGCGCCAGGCGCCACTCGAACGCGGAGATGGGTTCCGAATGGCGACGAAACAATCGAAGCCGAAGCCCGATATCGATCTGACGATCAGCGTCTTGATCTACGACGAGGACGGCTATCGCGTGGCGCACGGGCTGGAAATGAATCTGAAAGGCCGCGGCGAAACGGATCGGGAAGCCTTGGCCGAACTCGTTGGACTGGTGAAGGCGCAGGTGGCGTTTGCGCTGCGTCGGAACGAGCCGGACCTGATCTATCGGCCGGCGCCGAAGACGTATTTTCGTCGATTTCGCGAGGCGCGCGAGCGGGCTCTCCGGTCGTTTCCCCGTCGGACCAAACTCGAATGGAAGAATGCCGTGTCGAGCTATCTCCCGCTCGGCGCTTCCTCTCGAAACGAACTGCGCGCATAGAATTCCCGTCGCATGTCGAGAGTCCTGAAATTCCGCGAACTCATCAGGATTCTGAAAAAGCACGATCCGCGTTTCGAGATCTGGTCCGGGCGCGGAAAAGGCAGCCATCGCATGCTCTATCACCCGGACATCGACGGTCGCGCCGAGTCGTTTCCCATTGTGTTTCACGGCGCCAACAACGATTTGAAACCTTACATCGTCAAGGACGTCATCGAACGGTTCCGCCTGCCGAAGGACCTGTTCGACTGACGGCCGCCTTCCGTGGTCGGTCGGATTGGCCGTCTTCCATTTGACAAGGCCGCGCGCCGATGATTGCGTGACGCGGATTTCGGACAGGGCATGAGCGCGCGACAGACGAAAAAGCTGCCGAACTACTACGAGGTTCTGAACGTCGGCTCCGACGCGACCGCGGCCGAGGTGAAGGATGCGTTTCACCGTCTCGCGCTCGAATTGCATCCCGACGTGAACGACGATCCGGCCGATCACGAGCGCTTCCGTCTCGCGAACGAAGCGTATCGCGTGCTCTCGGACCCCACCCAGCGTAAGACCTACGACACGATGCGGCTGCTGGATCTCGGCCTGCCGATCGGGCGGCTCAAGGAGTGGTTCGACGACCCGATCCGAATGCAGGGCGCCCTCAACAAGATCGCGACCGTGCTCGCGGTCGCCTCGGGGCTTTTTCGCCCCAAGCGCGGGCGCGACGGGCGCGACCTCACGATTCCCGCGTCGATCGGTCACGCCGATTCGTACGCGGGATGCGAGCGAGCGTTCGATTACGGCCGCGAGGCCGACTGCGACGCGTGCAAGGGGACAGGGTTCGAGTCGATCTCGACGTGCGCCCATTGCGACGGCGTCGGGCGGCTTCGCTCGGATTATTTCCCGCTCGTCGCCAAACGCTGCCCGCGCTGCGAAACCCGCGGATGGATCGGCGAGACGCGCTGCGCCGCGTGCGAGGGCAAGGGGCGCGTGACCGGCGCACACCGCGTAAAAGTGCGCATGCCCGCCGGCGTGACCGACGGATACCGGCTGCGCGTGACGGGACACGGCGAGGCGGGATCGCGCGGCGGCAAGGACGGCGATCTGATCGTGCTCGTCTCGGTCGAATCGCGGTCCGATGGACGTCGGCAGGGCAACGACTGGACGGTCGATCACGCGGTGGACTTCGCCACGGCGGCGCTGGGGGGCGTGACGCACGTGCCGCTGCCGGTGGGGACGCTGGCGCTGCGCATTCCCGCGGGATCGTGGGATGGACGTCGGCTGCGCGCCCCCGGGCGCGGGTTCCCCGACGTGCGCGGCGGCGAAGCGGGAGACGTCTTCGTCACGCTGCGCATCCGGGAGGATACACCTGGGGACGAGGCTCGGCGCGTCCTGATCGACGAATATCTGCGGACCGTGCGCAGCGAATCGACCGCTCCCGCGGGCGAGTTTCGAGGAGCGCTGGAGAGACACTTTGGAATCCGGTAAAGCCCGCCCGGCGCGGCGCACCGTCGCGTTCGTGGGGCTCGTCGCGCTCGCGTTCGCGTTGGCGGGCTGCGCGACGGTTCCCACCAAACCCTCGATGACCGACGAGCAGGTCAACGAGATTTTTCAGAAGGCCGAGGCGTATTACCGCAATCATTTTTACGACAAGGCGCTCGTGCTTTTCGTGCAGGCGTACGAGGCCGACCCCAAGGGCGGCTTCGCGGACAACGCGCTCTACAAGATCGCCGGCACGCATATGCGTCGGAGCGAACCCGAAAAGGCGGTCGTCTATTTCGCGCAGTTGCAGTCGGATTTTCCGACGAGTCCCTACGCCGAGGAGGCGCTCTACAACCTGGGCTACTGCTACTTTCAGATGGGCGACGCCCAACGCGCCTTCGACACGTACAAGCTCTACCTCGCGCGCAACTCGGCGCGGAACAAGAACCGCGCCCGCGCGTTGGCGGCGCAGTCGCTGGTGAAGCTGGGCCGCGCCGAAGAGGCGATCGGCTACTGGGCGACGGCGGCGCAGTCGGAAACGGACGCGGGACAGGTCGTCGAGATCCTGCAGCAGGTCAAGGATACGGTGGACCGCGAGATCCCCGGCGACCGGCTCGCTCAAGTGGTGGGTGACGCGCCCGAGGGCGTCGTGCGCGACTACCTGCGTTATCGGGCCGGGCAGGACGCGGCGTCGGCGGGCCGGACCGACGAGGCGCGGACGATGCTCGGGGCGATCGACTTTCGCCGCGCGAAGTACCGTTTTTATCAGCAGGCGCGCGACGCGCAGGCGGCGCTCGGCCGTGCGTCGGGATCGAAGCCGAGCGTCACGGTGGTCGCACCCGAGGGCGGCGCGCGTGACCCGAACATGCCGCGTCCGTCGTCGGACAAACTCGTCATCGGCGTGGTGCTGCCGCTCTCGGGGCCGCTGTCGATCTACGGCGATCAGGCGTTGCACGGCATCCTCGTCGGCGTGGAACGCTTCGGCGATTCTCCGGGCGTGCCGCGCATCGAGGTCGTGATCCGCGACAGCGAGGGTGACGGCGAGACGGCGGCGAGACGCGTGGCCGAGCTCGCCGCGGATTCGCGTGTCGTGGCGGTGATCGGCGCGTTGCTCGTGAAAGAGGCCGAAGCCACCGCGTCCGCGGCCGAGGAGCATGAGATCCCGCTGATTGCCCTGTCGCGCAAGGAAGATCTGCTCGCCGACAAGGCGTGGGTGGTGCGCAACGCGGTGACCTTCGCCGATCAGGCGCGCGCGCTGATCCGCTACGCGAAGACATATCAGGGCGCGGGCAGCTTCGGCGTCATGCACCCGGAAAGCGAGTTCGGCCAGGCGTTCGCCGATGCGTTCGAACAGGCGCTGGCCGAGGAAGACCTCGGGTCCGTCGTCACGACGTCGTACCCGGAGAACACGACCGACTGGCGGGCGCAGGCCCGGCGCGTGCTGGGCGCGAAACCCGACGCCCTGTTCATTCCCGACAATGCGGATCGCGTCGCCCTGCTCGCGCCGCAGCTCGTGTACTTCGGCGTCAAGGACATCACGTTGCTCGGTCCCTCGTCCTGGAATCAGGACGATCTGGCGAAAAAGGCCGGAGCGTACCTGCGTCGCGCGGCGATCGCCGACGGGTTCTTCGCCCGGGCGGCCGACGCGAACGTGCAGAACTTCGTTGGGATGTACGCCGACAAATTCGCCGAAACCCCGACGCTGCTCTCGGCGCTCGGCTACGACAGCGTTGGGCTCGTCGCGCGGGTCGCGGCGTCGGGAAGCACGGACAATCGAGCCGCGCTGCGACGCGGCTTGTCGCTCATCCACGCCTGGTCGGGCGCGACGGGCGACACATCCATCAACGCCGCCGGCGAGTGCCGCAAGTCGCTCTACATCCTGCGCGTCGGCGACGACGCGATCGAAGAGATGTACTGACCGTCGGCTCTTACCCCGTTCGCCGCGACGCGGTATGGTGAAGTCGCCGGAAAATCCTGTGTTCGTCCGCGTCGAGACCTGACGGAGTTTCGATGGATCGTCCGCCCGCCCATGCTGACAGGAGCCCTCGCGATTCGGCGCGCCTGCGCGAGCTTCGCATGCGGGCCCGGCGGATCGGGTGGCGCGCCAAGCTGGCGATCTTTTTCGGGAGCCTGCTCGTTTCGCTGGTGCTGGCCGAACTCGGCCTGCGTTTCACGTCGAAGCTGTATTTTCAGTCCGAATACGGTCTCGACGGCCCGCACGTGTACGGCGAGGAACACGCGAAGGACGTACGAACGGTGCTTTGCGTCGGCGATTCGTTCACGTGGGGCGGCGCGGGTAGCGCGGGCGAAACCTACCCCGCGTATCTCGAGAAGATTCTCAATGCGGCGGGCGGGCCGACGCGCTGGCGCGTCATCAATCGCGGGATCTGCGAGTCCAACACCTCGCGCCACCGCCAGGAGATCGAGGGCTGGCTGCGCGAGTACAAACCGGACGTGGTGGTTCTGCTCGCCGGTTCGGCCAACCGGTTCAACCCGTGGGACTACGACCTCTGGGCCGATCACAGCGCGTCGCATGCCCTGGCGAGCTGGTTCGCGCACCTGCGCGTCGTCAAGGTCGCGCGAATCCTCTATCTCAACGGATTCGGGCAGTCGTTCGCCGAGGCGATCTTTCCCGCCGCGGACCGCTTCGCATTCTGGGGGATGCAACGGGAAAAGTGGCGAAAGAACGCGGAAAATGAAGCCCCCGGGCCGCTGCGCGATTTGTGGCGCGCGGAGGCCGCCGGCCGGCGCACGGATGCGGTCGAAATCGGACGCGCGGCGATCGACCGTGGCGAAGCCGATGATGCCGTTTATGCTTCCGTCGCGTGGCTGCTGACGGAAGACGGCGACGACGAGTCCGCTGCCCGGCTCGCGGCCGAGGCGCGCGAGCGGTTTCCGAATTCCGAAGTCGTTCGAAATTTTCAGGCGGCCTATGCCGGGCGGCGGTGCGAACAACTGCTTTTGCGCCGCGGCGCGTATGACGACGGTGTCGGCGCCTGCCTCGACGCGATGGACCTCGTCCCGACCGCTTTTCCGATCTACTACGGGGTCACCAAGTATTTCGACCGCCAGAGCCGATTCACGGCGCAAATGGTGCATGATCGCCTTGTCGCCGTGGCCCGGACGAATCCGGCGGTGCTCGACTACGGCTGGTATCACGATTACCTTGCGATCTTTCGGGACAAGGAAACGTGGGAGGCCGGGGTCCGCGACTGGATGTGGGACGATTTGAACGAAATCGCCGGAATATGCGCCGGACACCATGTTTCGTTGACCGTTCTGAATTATCCTATCGACTACCCGCTGGCGAACCGAACGCTTCGGGAGTTGTCGGATCGGCATGGACTCGCGTTCGTGGATCTGTTCTCGACGTTCTCGGGCTTGTCCCCCCGGGAACGATATCTGCTCGATGACGACCACTGTACGTCCGAAGGCCATCGGGTGATGGCCGAGGCCGTGGCCGCCGCGTTGACGGGGAGGCAATGAGCATGGACGACCGGCCCGAAACCAAGCCCGATACAGCCGCGCCGACCGACGCGGACGGACGCGAGCTGCCGAAGTTCACGTCGAATCGGGATCTGCTGCTGTTCCTGTTCCTGATGATCCGGGAGAACAAGAAGTGGTGGCTGTTGCCCCTGCTCTTCGTGCTCTCGATCCTGTCGATGTTCGTCAGTCTCACCGGCAACGCGTCGATCCTTCCGGCGATCTACGCGCTTTTCTAGTCGGAGGACGGCGTGGTTCAAGCCGGTTTCGACACGCGCGCGCCAAACACCCGGGAGCGGGTGCTCCTCGTACGCACGTACGAATCGCTCAAGGGGGGCGGACCCACACCCCCGATCGGTCTGGCGTATCTCGCATCGTCGGTCGAGCGGCAATTCGGTTCGGATGTGGACGTTCGTGTCATCGACTCCGGTCTTCTCGGCGCCGACGACGCGAAGCGCGTGATCGCCGAATTCGCGCCGCGCTGGGTCGGGCTGTCGGGCATGAGCTGCGAGATCGAGCGGATGCGTTGGTTCGCCCGCGCCGCGAAGGAACTCGCCCCGGGCGCAATCGTGATCGCCGGCGGACCGCACGCCACCATCGCGTGGGAGTCGCTCCTGCGGGATCCGGACTTCGATCTCGTGTCGGTGGGCGAATCGGAACACACGATGGTCGAGGTGCTCGGGACCGGGGGCGATGAAGATCGGCTCGCGCGCATCGCCGGCCTCGCCTCGCGGCGGAACGGCGAGCTGGTCGCGCCCGCACACCGGGAGATGGAACCGGATCTCGACGAGCTACCCTTCCCGTCGTGGGGGCACGTCCCGCTGCGGGCTTACGCCGCGTTTCCCAACTGGAACGGCACCCCCCGCGAGGCCGCTTACGCGCCGATCGTGTCGTCGCGCGGATGCCCATACCACTGCTCGTTCTGCCATAGCATCTTCGGCAAACGCACCCGCCTGCGCTCGGCGCAAAATGTCTTCGACGAGATGGTCTGGCTCGCCGACGCGCACGGCATCCGCGAGTTCCACTTTCTCGACGACATCTTCAACCTCGACGTCGAACGCGCGTCGGCGCTGTGCCGCCTCATCATCGACTCGGGGCGCAAATTCTCGCTGGCGTTTCCCAACGGGCTACGCCCCGACATCATGACGAAAGACCTCGTCGGCCTGCTGCGCGCGGCGGGGACCTACCGCGTGCAATTCGGCTTCGAGAGTTTTTCGCCGCGTCTGCAAAAGGAAACGAAGAAGCACCTCGACATCGAAAAGGCGCTCGACGCGATCCGATGGACCTCGGCGTCGGGCATCATCACCGGCGCTTATTTCATGTTCGGCTTTCCGACGCAGACCCGCGCCGAGGCGCTGGACACGATCGAGAAGGCTGCGGCCTCCCCGCTCGACGTGGCATATTTTTTCAAGGCGACGCCGTATCCCGGCAGCGGATTCTTCGACGCCGTCGCGCACGACGCGTGCGACGGCGGCCCGGCGAAGAGCGCGGCGCCCGGCAGCCTCGACGAATACACCCAGCACCACTTTTTTTCGGTCGACCGCTCGTACGGATTGCTCGACGCGCGGGAGCTCAACGAGTTGATTCTGCTGGCGCAGCGTAAGTTCTATCTCAGAATCGGCAGGCTCTGGCGCGGATTTCGCAAAGCCCACAACAAACGGGCGTTCTTGTCGAATTTGCTGGCGGTGTTTGCGCTAGTGTTGCAGGGCATGATCCTGACGAGCCTGGCCGCGCCGTCCGGGAAGGAGAAGCCGTGAGACGCGTGATGGCGATCATCTACTGCTCGCTGGCGATGCTGATGCCGTGGCGCGTGCGCGTGTGGTTCGGCAGCGTGCTCGCCTATTCGTCGCAGGCGGTCTACGGATTCACGACCTGGCTGGTGCGCACGATCGTGAAGAACTTGCAGCCGAAGAAGGAATCGGCGTGAAGAAACTCGCCGTCATGTACTCGGGGGGCACGGACTCGACCGCGGCGGTGATCCGCGTCGCGCGGGACTTCGACGAGGTCCACCTGCTCACCTACAAACACCGCGGCATCACGCAGGTCGAGAACAGCCACCACAACGTTCCCAAGCTTTCCGAGCTTTTCGGCGACGACAAGTTCGTCCACCGCTATTACGACATCGACCGTCTGCTGCGCGAGGTGAGCTACTCGCGCTACGCGCACTTCGTGGGGCGTTACGGATTCTTCAACCTGGCGACCTGCGGGCTGTGCAAGTTCACGATGCACCTGCGCACGCTGCTGTACTGCCTCGACAACGGCATCACGCACATGATCGACGGCGCGAACCACAACATGTCGCACTTTCCGGCGCAGATGCGCGAGGTGATCGACGAGCTGCGGCGCATGTACGGGCGTTTCGGCGTCGAATACACGAACCCGGTGTTCGAGCTCGACTTCCCCGACAACATCGACTGGTACCACAAGATGTGCCTGCAAAACCTCGCCCGCCGGCCCAAATCGAACACGCCCAAGCCCACCGGCGAGACGGTGACGACCGGCAAAATTCTCCAGGATCACGGCTTTTTCGAGGAGGAGAACATCAAGGGCGAGAAGATCGACCGCAAGGTCCAGCCCCGCTGTTTCCAGTTCGCGCTCCTCAACGTCTTCGCGCTGTCGTACTACATTCCCAAACACGGCATGGACCGGTACAAGGAGATGCTCGCGAAATTCTTCGGCGAGAAGCGCGTGATGTTCGAGGAGGAAGTGGCGGAATACGTGAAGGACCGGCAGCGAAGCCGACTGGCGCGGCTCATCGAAGCGTGACACCCGTTCGAGGTTCGCTCCGCTCCGCGAAATCCGCCCCCGTGCGATGACTCGATCCGTCTCCATCCGCGACCGCATCGCCCGTGCGATGGTTCGTCCCGCGTTCGCGCGGGTGCTCGCCCTCGCGTTCTCGCTGGCGATCCTCGCCGCCGCCGAATTCGCCGCGCGCGCGCTCGTGCCCGTCGCCGAGCTCGACCGCGTATGGTCGATCATCGAGCGCGACTCCGCGCTCATGTGGCGAAACCGTCCGGACCTGCGCACCGAATTCGCCGGCGTGCCCGTGCGCGCTGACCGGCGGGGATTCCGCATCTCGGCCGAACGGCCCGCAGCGATTGACGACCGGCGATCGGACGCGCCGCGCATCGTCTGCCTCGGCGAGTCGCCCACGTTCGGATGGGGGGTGCGTTTCGAGGACGCGTACCCCGCGCGCGTGGAGAAGTTGCTTTCCGAGCGGCTCGGGCGCGCGGTCGAGGTCGTGAACGCGGGCATGATCGGCTACTCGTCGCATCAGGGGCGTCTGCTGCTCGAGCGCGAAATCCTCGCGCTGCGTCCCGACATCGTGAGCGTGCCCTTCGTCATCAACGACATCGACAAATACCGCTTCTACTACAACGACGGCGGCCCCGACCGTGGCGTGGTCCCAGCCCGCCGCGCGCTGACGACCGCCGAAAATCTGCTCGATCGCAGTCGGTTCTTTCAAGTCTTCACGCGCGCGTTCCGGCAGGTCGCGTATCGCGGCGAGACCGCCGACGGAAAGCCGATGGCCTTCTACCGGCCGCAGCGGCTGCGCGTCGATCTGGCGGATTATCGCGAAAACCTCGTCGCCATCGCGCGGATCTGCCGGGAGCATGCGATCACGCCCGTCTTCCTCGCGATGAAGGTAAACCTGCCGGTCGCCCCCGTCATCGCCCCCGAAGCGGCGACGGCCGCCGCCGAGCATGTGGCTGCGGCCGAGCGCGCGATCGATGAAGGCCGGACCGACGACGCGAAGCGGGAACTCGACGCCGCGGCCGGACTCGATCCGACCAATTGCGAGATCGTTTATCATCGGGCCGTGATGGCGCGGCATGCGGGCGACGCGCGCGGCGCCGAGGCGGCGTTCGCTGAAACCATGGACTGCGAAGCCGGCCGTTGCGGCCGCGACGCGCTCACCTACAACATCGAGATGGGGCGCATCGCGACCGAGGAGCAGGTGCGTTTCATCGACATCGCCGCGTCGTTCGCCGGGGCTCCCGGTGTCGAATACTTCCGCACGCTCCAGCGCGATCCCATCCATCCAAATGAGGCGGGCCACCGTCTGATCGCCGACCGGCTCGCCGAGGTGGCCGAGCGCGTGCTGGCGAAATGAAACCGGCGGCTCGCGCCGCCGGTTGATGTTCGGTCGATATGGAGACGAGCCGCGTCAGTGGTGTCCCCCCTGGCAGCCTTCGTCGTCCTTGTGCTTCGACCCGTGATTCACTTTTTCCTCGCACTGCTTCTTGGCGTGCGCGATGCAACTCGCGTAGTCGCCGTGGTTCTTCCACTTCTTGTCCGGCGGGCAGGATTTGTCGAGATCGCAGTCACCTTCGTCGTCCTTGCCCTTGTGCCCGTGGCCATCATCATCGTCGTCGTCATCGTTGTCGTGACCGCCGCCGTGATGTCCATCATCGTCGTCGTCATCGTCGGCATGGTTGCCCGGGTTTCCGTTGCCGTTGCCGTCGTCGTCGGGCGGAGTCGACGGGGAACCGTTGTCGTCCGGCGGAGCTGACGGGGAACCGTTGTCGTCCGGCGGAGCCGACGGCGAGCCATTGTCGTCGGGCGGAGCTGACGGCGAACCGTTGTCGTCCGGCGGAGTGGACGGGGACCCGTTGTCGTCCGGCGGAGCCGACGGCGAGCCATTGTCATCCGGCGGAGCGGACGGGGAGCCGTTGTCGTCGGGCGGAGACGCCGGCGAACCGTTCGACGACTGTCCCGAGCCGCAAACGCTGGAACCGACCGGATCGGCGCCCAACCCGGCCACCATCGGCGGGTTGTCGTCGAGGCCGTACACGTACGCGTAGCCGCTGATCTCCATGAGACTGCAGATCACGTAACGCTGCGGCTCGTAGCCGTCCTCGCCGACCTCGGCGAGCTTCATCGGCGCCGATCCGCCTTGTCCCGCGACGGGGACGACCGCGTAGCGACCGATCAGCGAGTCGTGGCCGTTGCGCGTGTAGACCGCGTCGATCTGTTCGATTGTTGGAGTCATCGCGGTTTCGGCGTAGTGGATCGTCGCGATGGACTGCACGTCCTTCATCTGATCCAAAACGACCGCGAGATCGGCCGCCGATCGGACCCGCAGCATGCGCGGGATCATGATGGCGGACATGATGCTGAGGATGGCGATGACAACCATCGCCTCGACGAGAGTGAAACCCGACCGTCCTTGGCGCGAGCAACGCATGGAAAACCCCCTTCATGCACCCGGAGGGGTCTTATCAACCTTCGTGCCAACCGACGGTTATTTTGAATTGCTCTGAAATATCAATAAGTTAGAAGTCGTGGCGTCCTGACGGGGCATCCGCGCGCCCTGAATTTTCCTTACGTTTTGTTATGGCCGCACCGTGAATTTCCTACTGGACGTCGATGGAGGATTTGCATGCTCGCTTTCTTGACAGTCTCACGGGGGAGTTCTAGTCTCGCCGCGCTCGTTTCCGCACGGGCGTTTTGAAATGGAATTGGGGCACTTTTCCCCTCTCCCTCCCTGGGAGTCCTTCCATGGAACAATATCTGGGCGTACTCATCGCCGCGGGCTTCGGGGTGATCCTTTTATCCACCCTCCTGCTGCTGGCGAAGTTCCTTCCTCCCGGTCCACGCAAAGGCGCGCGGACACCGCACGACGAGAGCAAGGAAGACGTTTACGAGTGCGGCGTTCCCCCGTCGGGCGGCGCGCATCGCCGATTCTCGGTCAAGTTCTTTCTGGTCGCCATGCTCTTCGTTGTCTTCGACGTCGAGGCGGTGCTGATCCTTCCGTGGGCGGTGACCTATCCCAAGCTCGGCGTGTTCGGCTTCATCGAGATGCTCGGGTTCCTCGGCGTGCTCGGCGTCGGGCTCGCCTACATCTGGAAAAAGGGAGCGCTGGAATGGTGAAGGGCGAGGACGACAACGTCACGGGCGAGCACGGCTTGGACGGCGTCGTTTACACATCCAAACTTTCGAGTTTGGTCGAAGCGCTCAAGGAGCGCACCGCGCAGGTCGCATCCTGGTCGCGCAAGAGTTCGCTTTGGCCCTACACGTTCGGCACCGCCTGCTGCGGCATCGAACTGATGGCGTACATGGCCAGTTACACCGACGCCTCGCGCTTCGGCGCCGAGGTGGTGCGTTTTTCGCCGCGCCAGTCGGACTGCATGATCGTCGCCGGAACGATCACCGACAAGCAGGCGCCGATCCTGAAAAAAATCTACGACCAGATGCTGGAACCCAAATACGTGATCTCGATGGGCGTGTGCGCCTCGTCGGGAGGATTCTACCGCGCGTATCACGTTGTGCAGGGCATCGACGAGTTCGTGCCCGTGGACGTGTACGTGGCCGGATGCCCGCCGACGCCCGAGGCGCTGCTGCACGGGCTGATCAAGTTGCAGGAGCGCATTGAGCGCGAGGGTTTCGACTTCAACACGCGCGAACGGCTCAACCGCCGTCTCGCCCAAACCGAGGCCGCGCCGAAGAACCTGGGCTGACAGCAACGGGAGACGATTGGGTGAACCGATGACCGAGGAAGCCGGACACGTGACCGAAGAAGCCGGACACATCGAACCGAAAACGATCGGAAAGCTGCGCGAGCGGTTCGCGGATCAGATCGTGGACGTGACGGTCCGCGAAGGCGATGACGCCGTGACCGTTCGTCGCGAGCGCATCGTCGAAATCTGCACCTTTCTGCGCGACGATCCCGACCTGCTCTTCAACTATTTCATCGACGTCTGCGGCGTCGACTACAGCGAGTTCGATCCCGACATGCCGCGTTACGGCGTGATCTATCACCTGTATTCGCTCGGGCACAATCACCGCATTCGCCTTCGCGTTCTGCTCGACGAGGACGACGCCAAAATCGACACCGTGACCGGTGTGTGGAAGGGCGCGAACTGGTTCGAGCGCGAGGCGTTCGACCTGTACGGCATCGAATTCACGGGGCACCCGTTCCTGCGTCGGATTCTGACGCACCACCAGTTCGTCGGCCACGCCCTGCGCAAGGATTACGATCACGGCAAACGGCAGCTTTGCACCGAGGTCTGGGACCTCGAATTCGAATGAGAGCGGCAAGCGCATGACTGCAACGATGACATCCACCGCCGCCCGGACCGCCGATCTGAAGCTCGCCACCCGAGATGAGGGCGAGACGCAGATCCTCAATTTCGGCCCCGCCCAGCCGATCATGCACGGTGCGCTTCGCCTCAAGCTCCGGCTCGACGGCGAATCGATCGTCGCGTCGCGCATGGAGATCGGCTACCTGCACCGCTGCTTCGAGAAGATGGCCGAGCAGCAGACCTGGAACACGGTCATCCCCTTCACCGACCGCCTGAACTACTGCTCCAGCGTCATGAACAACCTCGGCTGGTGCAAGGCGATCGAGGACTGGATGGGGATCGAGGTCCCCGCGCGCGCACAGGCGATTCGCGTGTTTTTCAACGAGATGCACCGGATCATGGACCACTGCGTGTGCCTGGGACCGGGCTTGGTCGACCTCGGCGCGCTCACCAACCTCTGGTATCTCTTCACGGTCCGCGAGATGGCGTACACGATGATCGAGCACGCCTGCGGCTCGCGGCTCACCACGTCGTACCTGCGCATCGGCGGCGTGGCCTTCGACCTGCACAAAACCTTCTGGAAAGAGGCCGAGGAGTTTCTGACCAAGGGTCCGAAATTCATCGACGATGTGCGCCGTCTCATCGAGCGCAACCGCATCTTCATCGAACGCACCCGCGACGTGGGCGCCGTGTCGAAGGAAGACGCCATCGCGTGGGGCTGGACGGGACCGTGCGCCCGGGCGAGCGGCGTGAACTACGACGTCCGTAAGGCGCGGCCCTATCAAGGCTACGACCAACTCGATTTCGACGTGCCGCTGGCCGAAAACGGCGACAGCTATGACCGATACTGGGTGCGTCTGGAAGAGATCACGCAGTCGTTTCGCATCATGCGCCAGGTGCTCGATCATCTGCCGGAAGGGCCGATCATCACGCACGACCGGCGCGTGGCGCTGCCGCCGAAAAAAGAGACCTACGGCAACATCGAATCGCTGATGAACCACTTCAAGCTCGTGTTCGAGGGCATTCAGGTGCCCAAGGGCGAGTGGTACTCGAGTACCGAGGCGGCGAACGGCGAGCTGGGCTTTTTCGTCGTCAGCGACGGAAGCGGTAATCCTTACCGCGTGAAGGTGCGGCCGCCGTGCTTCGCGGTGGCGCAGGCTATCGAGCACATCGCGGTGGGCCACATGGTGCCCGACCTCACGGCCATCATCGGCAGTCTGAACATCATCGCGGGCGAACTCGACCGCTAGGGAAACCGGACCCATGGACTGGACGCTGTCGGAAGCAAGCAAGCAGGCGATCGCCGAGGAGGCGACGAAATACCCCACGCGACGCTCGGCGCTGATGCCCGCGCTGCACATCGCGCAGCGGCAATTCGGTTGGCTGTCCGAGGCGGCGATCGAGGCGGTCGCGAAGGAACTGGGCGTGCCCGTGGCCGACGCCCAGGGCGTCGTCACGTTCTACACGATGTACCGCACCAAGCCGGTGGGCCGCTACCACATACAGGTCTGCCAGAATTTGAGCTGTTCGCTGATGGGCGCCGAGGGGCTCATCGGCTACCTCGAAAAGAAACTCGGTGTGAAGTGCGGCGAGACGTCGCCGGACGGCAAGTTCACGATTTCGCGGGTCGAGTGTCTTGCCGCGTGCGGAACTGCGCCGGTGATGCAGGTGAACGACACGTATTACGAAAAACTCACCCCGCAAAAGGTCGATGACCTCGTCGCCGGGTGGGCGAAAAGCTGACGGTTTACTCGGAAGGCGATTGACGATGGCCGGCCCGCTTGTATTGCTCAGGGATCTGAAGCCCCAGGTCGACGACCCGCGGACGCGGGATCTGGACTGGTACGTCGGCCAGGGCGGCTACAAGACCGCCGAAACGGTGCTGAAGACGAAGACGCCCGACGACGTGATCGCCGAGGTGAAAGCCAGCGGCATCCGTGGGCGCGGCGGCGCGGGATTCCCCACGGGGATGAAGTGGTCGTTCGTGCCCAAGGGCGACGGCCCCAAGTATCTGCTGTGCAACGCCGACGAGGGCGAGCCGGGCACCTTCAAGGACCGGTTGCTCCTCACGCAGCATCCGCATCAGCTCATCGAGGGCATGATCATCGCGGGCTTCGCGTTCGGCGCGCGCCAGGGTTACGTCTACATCCGCGGCGAATTCGTGATCGAGGCCGAGATCGTGCGCCGCGCGATCGCCGAGGCCTACGCGAAAAATTGGCTCGGCAAAAATCTGTGGGGTACCGGGGTCGATTTCGACCTGCACGTGTACCGGGGCGCGGGCGCGTACATCTGCGGCGAGGAGACCTCGCTCATCGAGTCGATCGAGGGCAAGCGCGGGTATCCGCGCCTCAAGCCGCCGTTTCCCGCCGTATACGGCGCGTGGGGCAAACCCACGGTCGTGAACAACGTCGAGACGCTCTCGGCGGTGCCGTGGATTTTGGCGAAGGGCGGCGCCCAGTACGCGAAGATCGGCACGGCCAAGAGCGCGGGCACGCGGCTCTTCTCGGTGTCGGGCCACGTGAACCGTCCCGGCGTGTACGAGATTCCGCTGGGCACCCCGTTTACGACGATTCTGAACGACGTGTGCGGCGGCGTGAGCGGCGGTCGTAAGCTCAAGGCGCTCATCACGGGCGGTTCCTCGGTGCCGATCCTGACCGCGGCCGAGACCGAGGGCCTGATCTTCGATTTCGAATCGCCCGCGTCCAAGGGTACGATGCTCGGCTCGGGCGGCGTGATCGTCATGGCCGAGGGCACGTGCATGGTGCGCGCGCTGATGGTGCTCATGCGCTTTTACGCCCACGAATCGTGCGGGCAGTGCACGCCGTGCCGCGACGGCACGCCGTGGCTCGCGAACCTGACGAAGATGATCGAAACCGGCCAGGCCTCGATGAACGAGATCGAGTTGCTGATGTCGGTCTCGAAGAAGATGGCGGGAAACACGATCTGCCCGCTCGCCGACGCGGCCGTCATGCCCGCGCAGTCCTACGCCACGAAGTTCCGCGACGAATTCATCGCGCACCTCGATGGCAAGGGCTGCCCGTTCCCGGCATGGACCTTCGGCGAGGGACATTAGGACGGAATGACCAATGGCCGACGTGACGCTGACCATTGACGGACAATCGGTGACGGTCCCGCAGGGGACGACGATCCTGCAGGCGGCGAAGATGCGGCTCGGCATGGAACTGCCGCACTATTGCTACCACCCGGGACTGTCGATCGCGGGCAACTGCCGCATCTGTCTCGTCGAAGTCGAAAAAATGCCCAAACTCGTCACCGGCTGCTCCACGCAGTGCGGCGAGGGGATGGTCGTCCACACGCAGAGCGCGCGGGCCAAAGAGGGCCGCGGCGGCGTGCTCGAGATCATGCTGACGAACCACCCGCTCGACTGCCCGATCTGCGATCAGGCCGGCGAGTGCAAGCTGCAGGACTACTACATGACCGTCGGGATGCACGACAACCACGTCGTCTTCCCGAAGGTGCACAAGAAAAAGATCGTCCCCCTGCCGCCCCACATCGTGCTCGATCAGGAGCGCTGCATCCTGTGCAGCCGGTGCGTTCGTTTCTGCCAGGAGATCACGAAGACGAACGAACTGACGATCGCCATGCGCGGCACGCACTCCGAAATCGAGGCGGCGGGCGACGGTACGATCGACAACGGCTACGCGGGCAACCTGCACGAGATTTGCCCGGTCGGCGCGCTGACGTCCACCGATTTCCGATTTCAGGCGCGCGTGTGGTGGCTCAAGTCGCACAAGAGTGTGTGCCCCGGCTGTTCGACGGGCTGCAACACGTGGGTCGACGACCGGCGCGGCGAGGTCAAGCGCCTGCGCGCCCGCGAGAACGCCTCCGTCAATCAATGGTGGCTGTGCGACGAGGGCCGCTACGGCTACAAGTCGATCAACGCGCCGGATCGCCTGAAGACCGCGCGCGTGAAGAAGACCGACGCGACATCCGGGACGGCGATCGGCGAAGTCTGGGCGCGGCTCAAGACGATCGCCGCGAAAAAGGGCGGCTTCGCGGGCATCGCGAGCGCGCAGGCATCGAACGAGGATCTGTTCGTCTTTCGACGTCTCGTCGCGCACATGGGCGGCGTCGCCGACTTTCGCATCGATGATTCCCTCACGAAAACGCAGACCCGCGTCGACGAAATCCTGCGCCGCGCCGACAAGAATCCCAACACGACCGGCGCGAAGCTGCTGGGCTTCGGCGACGGACCCGGCGTCGAGGCGATCCTGAAAAGCGCCGCCGAGGGCAAGATCTCCGCGCTCTACGTGCTGGATGCGGATCGGTTCGACGCGGCGGGTTGGACGGACAAGCTGCGCGCCGTGCGCACAAAAATCGAGTTCGTCGTGATGCATGCGACACGCGAGTGCGGCGCGCTCGATCTCGCCGACGTGGTGCTGCCCGCCGCGACGTACGCGGAAAAAGACGGCACGTTCACAAACTACGAAGGCCGCGTGCAGCGGTTTTGGCGCGCGATCCGACCGATCGGCGATGCGCGGGCCGACGGCGCGTGGCTCGCGACAATCTGCGCGGAGTTCGACGCGGCGGACGCCGCGCTCGCGAAACCGGCGGCGGCGTTCAATGCAGTGGCGTCGGAAACGCCGGCGCTGGGCGATCTGCGGTGGGAGATGATTCCGGCCGAGGGCGCGCTTATCGCGCCGGGTGCGGCGCCGAAGGACAAAGTGGGATGAGGATGCGTTTTTTTACGCCTGACACAGAAGGTCGGCGATGATGGATGGCATCGATTATCTGCTGATGGCGATCAAGGTCGTGGTCGTGGTCATGGCCTTCGTGTCCCTCGTGCCCGTGCTGGTGTGGCTGGAGCGCCGCGCGAGCGCGCTCATGCAGGACCGGCTCGGTCCGAACCGCACGCACGTGTTCGGCTTCAAGGCGTTCGGCATCATCCAGGCCGTGGCCGACGTGGCGAAATTGCTGCTGAAGGAAGATTTCGTTCCGGCCAAGGCCGACCGGCTGCTCTACGCGATCGGCCCCTTCATGGTGCTGGTGCCCGCGGTCGTCGTGCCGATCGCGATTCCCTTCGCCGACTCGATCCGCCTCGGCGCGCGGGAGTTTTCGTTTCAGGCCGCGAATGTGGACGGCGGACTGCTGTTCGTCTTCGCCATCGCGTCGCTCGGCGTATACGGCCTGATCCTGTCGGGCTGGTCGTCCAACAACAAGTTTTCGATGCTCGGCGCGATGCGCTCCTCCGCGCAGATGGTCAGCTACGAAATCTCGATGGGTCTCGCGGTGGTCGGCGTGCTGATGCTCTTCGGCACCTACCAGGGCGTGTCGTCGTTCGAGCTCAATCATCTGATTCGGGCGCAGGGCGAAACGATCAGCATCTTCGGCCTGTTCACGCTGCCCAAATGGGGCGTGTTCGTGCAGCCGCTGGGCTTTTTGCTTTTCCTCGCGGCGTCGTACGCCGAAACCAACCGCCTTCCCTTCGACATGCCCGAGGACGAGTCGGCTCTCGTCGCCGGCTACCACACCGAATACGGCGGTATGAAATTCGCCGTCTTCTTCATGAGCGAATACGTGGCGATGGTGACCGCGAGCTGCCTCGTCGTCGCGCTGTTTTTCGGCGGATGGCAGGTGCCGTGGGCGCCCACCGACGTGCTGCGCGCGAACGCGCCGCTCGTCGCGCGCATTCTGCTGGCCGGGGCCGGTGTCGCGGCAGTCGGCACGGGGCTGCTCTTCTGGCACCTCGTGACGAATGAAATCTACGCCTACGGCATCTCCCCGGCGATCCGCCGCATGACGGATCCAATCAAAAAAATCGGTTCCATCGGCATCGGCCTCGCGGGCCTCGCGATGCTGGCGGCCGCCGCGTTCGCCGTTCCGACCTCGATGAGCGCGCAGGCCGGCCAGATCGTCGCGGCGATCGCGCAGCTCGGCGCGTTCGTCATGAAGCTGGGATTCTTCTTGTTTTTGTACATCTGGGTGCGTTGGACGCTTCCGCGTTTCCGCTATGACCAGGTGATGCGTTTGGGTTGGAAGGTGATGTTGCCGCTGGCTCTCGTGAACATCCTGGTGACCGGCTTTGTCGGTCTGGCCTTCTGACGAGGACATTTATGGATCATCAAACCGCGCACAAACTGGAACCGGAAGGCGACGCGCCGCGCCGGCCGGTCCGCGAACTGACCGCGGGCGAAGCCGTCTATCTGGTCGAGGCGTTCAAGGGCCTCGGCGTCACATTCCGCCATTTCATCAAGAACCTGTTCAACCGCCGGGAACTTCCGACGGTCAGTTACCCCGAGGAAAAACGCGACTACGGCGAGCGGTTTCGCGGGCGGCACGTGCTCAATCTACGCGAAGACGGCACGACGAAATGCGTCGCGTGCATGATGTGCGCGACGATCTGCCCGGCCCGTTGCATCGAGATCGTGGCCGAGGAATCGCCGACCCCGGCGATCGAAAAACGCCCGAAGTCCTTCGTCATCGACGGACTGCGGTGCGTGATGTGCGGTTTTTGCGTGGATGCGTGTCCGTGCGACGCCATCTACATGACCGGCGAGTACGACTTCGCGGAATACGCCCGCGAGGATTTCCTGTGGGATCTGACGCACCTGACGCGCCGTCCGAGCCTTGCGGACGCGCCGCGGGGCTATCGCCCGCGCATCGAGTAATCGGGCGGCTCGGGTCGTGACGGGCGTCGGTGATCGGCGACCCGATGTGTGCGCGGCGGACAGTTCATCGCCGCGACGGTGAGGGAGGGACATGACGGGACTGGGCATCAACCTGGCCTTTTGGATCGTTGCGCTCGTCGGCGTGGTGTGTTCGGTCGGCGTCATCACCGCCAGGCATCCGCTCAAGTCGGCGATCCTGCTGGTCATCGTGTTCTTCGACACGGCGGCGGCGTTCCTGTTGCTCGACGCGCGGCTGCTCGCGGTGCTTCAGGTGCTCGTTTACGCGGGCGCCATCATGGTCTTTATCCTCTTCGTCGTCATGCTGATCGATCTGCAGCCGCACGATCTGGGTGCGCCGGCGATCACGCCGAACAAGGTCGTGGGGATTCTCGTGGCCGTTGTTCTCGCCGTGGCGGGAGGGCTCGTGGGTTACAACGCCTTCGAGCCGAAGCCGCTGCCCGAAGGGTTCGGCAGCGTCGAGCAGATTTCCGAGTCGCTTTACACGCAATACGCGTTTGCCTTCGAGGCGCTTTCGCTGCTCCTGCTCATCGCCATCGTGGGCGCGGTGATCTACGCGAACAAGCGCACGGGGCTCGTGGACGCGAAGCGGGAAGGGGGCTCGCGATGATCGGGCTCTACCACTTCCTGTCGCTCGCGGGCGTGATGTTTCTCATCGGCGCGGTCGGCGTGCTGATCCGCAAAAACGCGCTCATCATCCTCATGTCGCTCGAAATGATGCTCAACGCGGCGAACATCGCGCTCATCGCGTTCGCCCGGTTCACCGGCAACATCGACATGCAGGTCGCGGTGTTCGTCATCATGACCATCGCCGCGGCCGAGGTCGCGGTGGGTCTCGCGATCATCCTCAAGGTCTTCGGCGCGCGGCGAACCATCAACGTCGACGCTCTCACGAGCCTGAAGAGATAACGGAGCGGTTTTCCGATGCACTCGCTCGGCTATTTGTGGCTCATCCCGGTCCTGCCGCTCTTCGGCGCGATCTTCAACGGCCTGTTCGCCTATCGCGCGCCGCGCCGTCTGATTGCGTTCGTGGGTTGCGGAACCGTATTCGTGTCCTTCCTCCTCGCCGTCGCCGCGACCATCTCCCTCGCGCGGCTGCCGCACGAAGAACGCGTCATTTCCGATCTCTTCTACACGTGGTTCGTCTCCGGCCCACTTTCGATCGAGTTCCGCTTTCACCTCGATCCGCTGTCCGCGGTCATGGCGCTCGTCGTCACCGGCGTCGGCTTCCTGATCCACCTGTATTCGACCGAATACATGCGCGACGACGAGGGCTTCGGCAAATACTTCGCCTACATCAACCTCTTCCTCTTTTCGATGTGCGTGCTGATCCTGTCCGACAACCTCGTCGGTCTGTTCCTGGGCTGGGAGGGCGTGGGGCTGTGCAGCTACCTGCTGATCGGCTTCTGGTATCAGGACCCGGAAAAAGCCGACGCGGGCAAGAAGGCGTTCATCGTCAACCGTATCGGCGACGCCGGCTTCATCTTCGGCATGTCGCTACTGTTCGCGGCATTCGGCACGACGAGCATTCCCGCGCTCGCGCACGCGCCCTTCGCGGCGTCGCCCGCGCTGGTGACCATCGCGTGCCTCGCGCTGTTCGTCGGCGCCACCGGCAAGAGCGCGCAAATTCCACTGTACGTGTGGTTGCCCGACGCGATGGCGGGCCCGACCCCCGTGTCCGCCCTCATCCACGCCGCGACCATGGTCACCGCGGGCGTGTACATGATCGCGCGCCTGTCGTTCCTCTACCACGTCGCGCCCACGGCGATGGGCGTGGTGGCTGCGATCGGCGCACTAACGGCCCTGTGGGCGGCGCTCATCGCCTTCACGCAAAACGACATCAAGAAGGTGCTGGCGTACTCGACCGTCAGCCAACTCGGCTACATGTTCGTGGCCGTCGGCGTCGGCGCGTACACCGCGGGCATCTTTCACCTGATGACGCACGCGTTTTTCAAAGCCTGCCTCTTCCTCGGGTCCGGCGCGGTGATCCATTACCTGCACGGCGAGCAGGACATCCGCAAAATGGGTGCGCTCAAAAACATGCCCGGCATGAAGCCGGTCTTTTATTCGTGGATCGCGGCGACGCTCGCGATCTCGGGTCTGCCCTTTGTGACGAGCGGATTTTTCTCGAAGGACGAGATTTTGTGGAGCGCGCTCGCGGGTGAACGCGGCAGCGTCATCATCTACGCCATGGGCGCGGTGACCGCGATCTTCACGGCGATCTACATGTGGCGGCTCACGGTGCTGACGTTCTTCGGCGAGAGCCGCGTCGATCACCACGTCGCCGCGCATCCCCACAAACCGGGCTGGGCGATCAAGTTCGTCCTCTCGACCCTGGGCGTCCTGTCGATCGTCGGCGGCTGGATCGGCATCCCGAAATTTCTGGGCGGCGCGGTCGGCATTCCCAACGTCTTAGAACACTGGCTGGAGCCGGTCTTTCACGCCGCGCCCTTCGCGTTCGCCGAGTCGTGGGGCGGCGAGCACGGCCTGCACGCGCTGGAGATGAAGGCGTTCGTCGTCGGCCTGCTCATTCCGCTCGTCGGCATCGGCATCGGCGTTTTCCTGTGGACGAAAAAACGCGACGCGCTCGCGCGGCTCGCCGGCGGCGGCGCGACGGGCGCGGTCTACCGGGCGTCGCTCGGCAAGTTCTACGTGGACGAAATTTACGCCGCGACGGTGGTGAAGCCGATCAAGAACGGCTCGGAGAGCCTTCTGTGGAAGGTCGTGGATGTGAAGATCACCGACGGCTTCGTCAACGCGCTGGCCCGGGTGGGCAAGGCGATCGGCGAGGGCGTGCGCGCCATCCAGACCGGCGACATTCACGTGTACGCATTTTCGATTTTCGCGGGCCTGGCGGTGCTGGTCCTGTGGCTGCTGGTTTAGGAGACGTCCGATGGACGCGAATCCGCAATTGATCTTTCCGTATCTGACGCTTCTGATCGTCCTGCCGCTCGCCGGCCTGCCGATCGTCGGCGTCATCAGCCGCAAAGACCCGCACGTCATCAAGGGCGTCGGCTTCGCGATCCTGCTGGCGGAATTCGTCGTGTCCATTCCGCTCGCCTTCGCGTTTCAGGGTGGAACGGCGGCGATGCAGTTCGTCGAGTATTACCGCTGGGTGCCGCGCTTCGACATCGCTTATCACGTCGGCATCGACGGCCTGTCGCTGTGGCTCGTCATGCTCACCACCTTCTTCGGTCCCATCGTCGTCCTGTCGATCTGGCGCAGCATCGACCGCATGGAAAAAGAGTTCATGCTCTCGCTGTTGTTGCTTCAGGCGTCGATGATCGGCGCGTTCGTCTCCGCCAATCTGTTCCTCTTCTACGTCTTCTGGGAACTCATGCTGATCCCGATGTATTTCATGATCGGGATCTGGGGCGGCGCTCGGCGCATCTACGCAGCCGTCAAGTTTTTTCTCTTCACGATGGCCGGCTCGCTGCTGATGCTCGTCGCCATCTTCGTGCTCTATCGCACCGCGCTCGCGCAGTACGGCGTGCCGACGATGGAGATCGCGAAACTCTACGACATGAAGCTGCCCGCGACCGTGATCCTCGGCCTTCGCGTCGATCAGTGGTTGTTCCTCGCCTTTGCGCTCGCGTTCGCGATCAAGGTGCCGATGTGGCCGTTCCACACGTGGCTGCCCGATGCGCACGTCGAGGCGCCCACGCCGGGCTCGGTCATCCTCGCGGCGATCCTCCTGAAGATGGGCACCTACGGCTTCCTGCGTCTCGCGATTCCGCTCTACCCGGCTGCGGCCCTGGACTTCGCCCCGATGATGGCGACGCTCGCGGTCATCGGCATCGTGTACGGCGCGCTGGTCGCGATGGTACAGCCCGACATCAAGAAGCTCGTCGCGTACAGTTCCGTCAGCCACCTGGGATTCGTCATGCTCGGCCTGTTCGCGTTCAACGCGATGGGCGTGCAGGGCGCGATCCTGCAGATGGTCAATCACGGGCTTTCCACCGGCGCGCTCTTCCTCATCGTCGGCATGATTTACGAGCGCCGCCACACGCGGCTCATCGCCGACTTCGGCGGCATCGCGAAGATCATGCCGGTCTTCACCGTGTTCTTCATGATCGTCACGCTCAGCTCGATCGGGCTGCCGGGCACCAACGGATTCATCGGCGAGTTCCTGATTCTCGTCGGCGCGTACAAGGCCGTCTTCCCGGCGGCGCTCGCGGGCAACTGGCCCGAGGCCGTGCACGCGATCGGCATCGCGCGCATGGGCGGCGCGGGACTCGTGCTCGCGGTCCTCGCCACGACGGGCGTGATCTTCGGCGCGGTCTACATGCTCTGGATGTTCCAGCGCGTGATGTTCGGGCCCGTGACGCACGAGGAGAACCGGCGCCTACCGGATCTGTCGGCGCGCGAGATCGCCGTGTTGTTGCCGATCTTGGCGTTTATCTTCGTGATCGGGCTCTATCCCCGCCCGTTCCTCGACCGGATGCAGCCGTCGGTGGACGCGCTGAACGCGCGCGTCGCGGCCGCGGCGATGGCGACGGCGCACGCGGAAAGTGAACCCGTGGCGCTTGTCGCCGATCTGGGCGCGACGACCGCGGTCGCGGATCTGGGCGCGACGGCGAAATGAGCGGATGAAAAGGGCGTAACGCATGTTCCATATCGACCTCTCGCAGTACCGACTGGCCTTTCTCGCGCCCGAGCTCGTTTTGTGCGGCTTCGCGTTCCTGCTGCTGCTGCTCGGAGCGTTTTCGCGCGCCGAAAGCAATCGCCACAGCGCCGGGTGGATCGCGGTGACGGGCTTCGTCGTGGCCGTGGCGCTTTCCTTCGTGTATCGCCACGCGGCGACCGAGACGCTGTTCGGCGCGATTCGCGTCGACGGATTTTCGACCTTCTTCAAGATCGTGATCTTTACCGGCGCGGCGATCTCGTCGCTGCTGTCGATGGACTATCTGCGCCGTCGCGACATTCAGGAGTGCGAGTTCTTCGCGCTGCTCGTTTTCGCCGCCGTCGGCATGTCGCTGCTCGCGGCGTCGGCCGATCTCATCGCCGTGCTCGTGTGCATCGAGATCATGTCGCTCGCGGTTTACGTGCTGGTCGGCATTCGCCCCGGCGACGAATTCGGCACCGAGGCGGCGCTCAAGTATTTCACGCTCGGCGCGTTCGCGTCGGGCATTCTCGTCTTCGGCATCGCGCTCGTGTACGGCACGGCCGGCACGGTTCACTTGGCCGCGATCGCCCGGGCCGCCGCCGCCGGGGCGATTGCCGAACCGACGCTTTTCAAGGTCGGTCTCGCGATGCTGCTGACGGGTTTTGCGTTCAAGGTCGCGGCCGTGCCGTTCCACATGTGGGCGCCGGACGTCTATCAGGGCGCACCCGCTCCGGTGACCGGATTCATGGCAATGGGCGTCAAAGCGGCGGCGTTCGCCGCGGCGATTCGCGTGTTTCAGGTTGCGTTCGGTGGCCAGTTCGACGACTGGCGACCGATCGTGTGGACGCTCGCGCTCGTCACGATGGTGCTCGGAAATTTCCTGGCGCTCATGCAGGATCACGTCAAACGGCTGCTCGCGTATTCGTCGATCGCCCACGCGGGCTACGTGCTGGTCGGCCTCGCGGGCAAAAGCGAGGCGCTCACGCCCGCCATGATGTTCTATCTGGGTTCGTACGCGTTCATGACGCTCGGCACCTTCGCGGTGCTCTCGGCGATCAGCGACGGCGACGGCGAACGCGACGCGCTCACCGAGTGGCGCGGCCTCGGGCGGCGGCGACCGGTGCTCGGCGCGATGATGGCGATGTTCCTGTTCTCCCTCGCGGGCATTCCGCCCTTCGCGGGATTCTTCGCGAAATTCTACCTGTTCTACGCGGCGGTCGAGGCGGGCGACACCGCGCTGGTGCTCGTGGCCGTGACGGCGAGCTTCGTGAGCCTCTACTACTACCTCAAGGTCATCGTGGTCATGTACATGAGCGAGGCCGAAGCGACCGAACCCGCGACCGAGTCCGAACTCGGCTTCGGCACGCGCGCGGCGCTCGCGCTCTCGGCGCTCGGCGTGCTCGGGCTCGGCCTGCTGCCCTCGCGCGTGCTCGAATGGGCCGCGTCCGCCGCGCCCAGCCTCTTCCGCTGATCTAATCCGGAATCTCGGGAGCGACGACGTCCGCGATCGCCCGGGCGATCGCGGCGTGGCCGGTGAGGACCTCCGACCGTATGATGATAATGTTCTCACATATTGACAAATGATGACAATATCATCATCGTCCTTTCGAGATGAAGGCCGCCGACAACCGATTTGACCGTGCGGAGACGGCTTTTCGCCGCGCGGGCGGAATCATGAAATATTCCGACGCCGTCCGTCTGCGCATTCACCCGGAAACGCTCGCCGGTTTATTGGCGGAAGGTCGGATCGAGCGATTGGCCCGCGGCGTCTACCGCCTCACCGACCTTCCTCCGCCGCGCATGCCGGATCTGGCCGTTGTCGCGGCACGTGTTCCCGGCGGCGTGATCTGTCTGATTTCGGCGTTGTCGTTTCACGGCCTGACCACGCAGATTCCCGGCGCGGTGCATCTGGCTGTTTTACGCGGATCGCGAATCCCGCGCCTCGACCACCCGCCGATTCGGGTGTTCCGTTTCAGCGCGTCCGCGTTCGGAATCGGTGTGGTACAGCATGCCATCGACGGAGTGAACGTGCGGATTTTCGACGCGGAGAAGACGCTGGTGGACTGCTTCAAGTTTCGCAACGCAATTGGACTCGATGTCGCGCTCGAGGCCCTGAAGCTATACCGCGAACGAAAAAAACCGCGCGTGAAGAAACTCCTCGAATACGCGCGCACGTGCCGCATGGAGCGCGTCATGACGCCGTATCTGGATGCCGTGTTATGACGAAACACGCCGTGACCGATCTGGCCGCTTCGGTTCATCAGCGGCTGCGCAATCTCGCGGCGCGCACTGATCGCCCCTTCGACGAACTGTTCCAGCGATACGCGATGGAGCGTTTTCTCCACCGCCTGTCCCGATCGCCGCATGCCGGCCGTTTTGTTCTCAAGGGCGCGCTGATGCTGGCCGTATGGGACGCGCCGATGTCGCGACCGACGATGGATATCGATCTGCTCGGCCGGATGCGTAACGACGTCGACTCGGTGTTGGACGTGGTCCGGGATGTGTGCGTGATGATGGTGGAACCCGACGGAATGGCGTTCGACCCGAATTCGGTTCGCGGGGTGGTCATCAAGGAAGATGCCGAATACAGCGGGGTTCGAGCGACTGCGCGCGGGAATCTCGGCGTATCCCGTGTCCAGATCCAGATCGACGTGGGTTTCGGCGATGTGATCGTCCCCTGCGAATCGGAAATCGTTTTTCCCACGCTCCTCGACATGCCCGCGCCGATTCTCCAGGGATACAGTCGCGAAAGCGTCGTGGCGGAAAAATTCGAGGCCGCCGTCAAACTCGACCTGCGCAATACGCGAATGCGAGATATCTACGACCTTGGGTTCCTTTCTCGGCAATTTCCGTTCGACGCGGTGTCGCTCTCGCATGCGATCCGTGCCACCTTCGCGAATCGCGGAACGGATCTTGAGGCGAACCCGACGATCTTCGCCGGGGCGTTTGCCGACAACCCGGCGAAGGCGGCGCTGTGGCGAGCCTTTACCGCGCGCATGAGAATTCCCCGCGATCCGGGCGGATTGGCTGGCGTCATCGACGCCGTCGCGACGTTTCTCCGTCCGATCATGGCATCCCTTGTCGAAGCGCGGGCGTTCGAAGCCGATTGGCCGCCGGGCGGGCCATGGCGGGAGCGCAAACCCGCCGCGAAGTGACGCAGGGTCCCGTCCGCTGATCTAATCCGAAATCTCGGGAACGACGACGTCCGCGATCGCCCGCGCGATCGCGGCGTGGCCCGCGGGCGTGGGATGCACGTTGTCTGGACTCGCGAAGATCACCGTCTCGCCGCGCGCCGCCGCGGCGCTCATTTCGGGGAACACGTCGATCGCCGGGTCGTGGCGGCGGTGCGTCTCGATGCGCAGCGAGCCGTCAGACTCCTCCAGATACGGCGGGGCGATAAAGTGGATTTTCGCGCCGATACGCGTGGTGAGCGCCGCCATGGCGTCGAGGTTGGCGTGGTGGTCATCGATCGCGACGCGCTCCAGCGGTTCTCCCGGCGCGGTGGTTCGCCGCGCACGCACGAGCCCGCCCCGCAGCCATGCGTAAAGGCGGCTTTTCGCGAGCGCGCCGCGCATTGGGCCGAGCGCGGGCGCGTCCACGGGGCGCTGGTCCTTGTCGGCGAATCCGACCGCGTCGAACCCGTCGTTGATGCCGAAATAGGCGATCACGAGATCGGGCCGGTACGCCGCCGCCTTCGATTCCAGCAGACGCAGTCCCTGAAAGCTCGAATACCCGGGGCAGCCGAAGTTGAGCACGCGGATGTCGCGCCCGGGCTTTGCCTCGCGCAGGAGTTGTTCGAGTCGCGCGCTGTAGGTTTCGTCGTAACGCAGCCCCGGCGTGCCAAGGCCAAACGTGCACGAATCTCCGAGGGTGACGATGCGAAATTGCCCGGCGGGTTTTTCGCGTGGGGCGTCGGGTCCGCGAAAGCCCGATGCGTTCACCTCCCACGACGGGTTATTTTCACGCAGCCGCCAGAACAGATGGTCGTCGGGCACGAACCCCGACTGCTCGCGGTGCGGGTTCGTGAAACGCATGAATGTCGCCTGTTCGCCGCCGCTCCCCGCAAGACGCGCAACCGTCTCGGCGAGCGCGAACACGATGAGCACGGCGATGACGGCGAACGCGGCCTTTTTCATGGCGCGACTCTATCAGCGCCCCCGCAACCGGCCAAGCCGCGCCGATGCGTAGCGAAGTTCGCGCCGGGTGCCGTCTCGCGAAGCCGTTTTCGCCGATTGGGACGGATTTCGGATGGAAATGCCATGGGACTTAAGGAATTCTCCGGTATTCGCCAGCGGCATGGAACGTGCTTATAGCGACGCGGAGCGTTGCGTCCTGGCGAAACAAATCCGATCGCCAAGGGTCTGATTCGGGGCTGTTTGCCTTGTCAGTTGCGCCGGGATCGGCGTAAAGTGCCGCGCATCGAACGAGTGGTCGTTGGTCGCCCATCGGGGCGACCGAAGCATGGAACGGCGGTTTGGGGCGATGGACATCTTCGCCGAATACATCAAGCGCTACTTCTGGATCGTGAAGCTCGCGTTCACGGCGCTGCTCGCCGCGGAGATGGCGATGCTCGTCACGCGCGGCATCGACGCCAAGATCGGCGGCACGCCGCGTGTCGATGCGGGCGAGGTCAAGGTCAAGGAAGGTCGCGGATACGTGTCGATCGGCGAGTACGAACCGATTCTGAGGAAAAACGTCTTCAATTCCGCGTTTGTGTACGTCGAGGGCATGCTGACCGGGTCGTCGAAGGCGGCCAAGCGCGCCGACGACTACGCCCTCATCGGCACGATCGCGTGGAACGACGTGTACGCGATGTCCGTGATCCACGCCAAGGTCGCCAATCAGGTGGATGTCTATCGCGTGGGCGACATGGTGCAGGACGAGGCCGAGGTCGTGAAGATCGAGCGCAAGCGCGTCGAGATCAAGCGCGGCAACAAGGTCGAGGTGCTGGAGCTTCCGGAGATCGAGGCCCCGCAAAGCATGCCGCTTTTCTCCGCGAACGCCGAGGAAATCGCCGAGGGCATCTCGAAGGCCGGAGAGGACAACTTCACGATCGACAAGGCCGTCGTGGAGGACGCGTTTTCGAACTGGGGCAAGATGATGCGCGGCGCCCGCGTGGTGCCGCATTTCGAGAAGGGACAGATCGCCGGACTGAAGATCGCGAAGATCAAGGCCGATAGCCTTTACGCGAAAATTGGGCTAGAAGACGGCGACATTCTGCACCGTATCAACGGCGTCGAGTTCAAGGGACCCGAGGATGCGATGCGTTTGATGAGCGAAATCAAGGACGCGAAGAACATTGCGGTCGACATCACGCGCAAGGGGCAGCGCCGGTCGCTGTCGTACGCGGTGCGTTGAGGTCGGTGCGATTCGGCGGCGATGAAATCAAGGGATATCGAGGGATGATCCGTCTGACCGGTTTCGGAACACGTGGACTGGTGGTCTGGGCCTGCCTGCTGGCGATGCTCATGTGGGCGGTTGTGCCCGCGTTCGCCCAGGACGAGGGCGAGGATTCCGGCGACGAGAAGAAAAAGGACGGCGGCGAGCAACCGCCCGCCGATGGGGAGCCGCCGAAAGAGAAGGGTCAGCCCGGGCCCGATCCGGCCGAAATGACCAAGGCGCTGCAGGACGTGTTCAAGAGCATGCCCGGCGCGCTCGAGGCCATGAAGGAAGCCGGCATCACCGGCGAGACGGGCGCCGACGGCGACAGCACGAAGTCGGCCACCACGCCGCGTCCCGTGCCGAATCTGGACGACAAGAGCAAGTCGGTCTCCATCGACTTCACTGACACGGACATCAAGCAGATCGTGAAGATCATGTCGGAGATGACCGGCAAGAACTTCATGATCGACAAAAACGTCGCGGGCACGGTGACGATCATCAGCCCGACCAAGGTGACGCCGCGCGAGGCCTACGACATCTTCATGTCGGTGCTCGCGGTCAACGGCCTGACCACGGTGGACGTCGGCGGCATCACGAAGATCATCCCGATCAAGGACGCGCAGACCTCGCCCATCGCGACCAATACCGCGGGCGTGCCGCGCTCCAACGATCAGTTCATCACGCAGCTCGTTCCGCTCAAGAACATCGACGCAAACGACGTGGCCACGGCGTTTCGCGGTCTGGTCTCGGCCGACGGCAACATCTTTGCGTACGGCCCGTCGAACATGGTCATCGTGCTCGACTCCGCGAGCAACATCACGCGCCTCATGAAGATCCTGCAGCGCCTCGACGTGGCGGGGGCGGATCAGGAAGTCATCGTCATTCCGCTCGAGTACGCCTCGGCGGACATTCTCGCCGATGTCGTGCTGGAGCTGTTCGAGCAGCCGGGGGCGAAGTCGTCCGGCGCCGGAGCGTCGCCGCTTCAGGCGCGGCTGCAGGAGCGTCGCCAGGCGCTGAGCGCGCGACGTTTGCCCGGCATGGCGGGACAGGCGGGCGCATCGGCTTCGATCGCGGGATCGGACGAGACCAAGGTCATCGCCGACACGCGCACGAACAGTCTGATCGTGAAGGCCAGCAAGTTCGGCGTGCAGCAGATTCGCGAACTCGTCGCCAAGCTCGATACGCCGCTGCCCGGCGGCGAAGGCAAGATCCACGTCGTGTATCTCGAAAACGCCGACGCCGAGGAACTCGCGGGAACGCTCGCCGAACTCGCGGGCGGCAGCGCAGGCGGCATGGGCGGAACGGCCGCGAACCGTCGTCAGGGGCAGCTCGGCAACGACCCGCGGTCGCAGGCGCTGGGCGGATTGTCCGGCCGGGGCGGCGCTTCATCCAGCATGGCCCGGGGTTTGACCGGTGCGTTGGGCGGCCGTTCGGGCGCGGCGGGTCTCGGCAGCTCGCAGCTCGACCGACGCGGCACATCCGGGATCGCCGCGACGTCGGGACGCTTTCTCGCAGACTTCGACGGCGCGGTGCGCATCACCGCCGAGGCATCGACCAACTCGCTCGTCATCATCGCGTCGAACCGCGACTTCAAGATTCTCAAGGAAGTCATCGACAAACTCGACATCCCGCGGCGTCAGGTCTTCGTCGAAGCGCTCATCATGGAAATCAGCGTCGATCGCGGCCTCGACCTCGGCTTCGAATTCCGCAGCACGAACGACGTGACGGAAGAAGGCGTGCAGGTCATCGGCGGCACGAACTACGGCGGCATCCAGCAGGCCGCCGCGAATCCGCTGGGCGTGTCGGGCTTCGCCATCGGCGCGGCCGACGGCACCATCACGTTTGCCGGCGAAACCTTCCCCAACATCGGCGCGTTGTTCCGCGCCATGGCGACCGATCAGGACGTCAACGTGCTCTCCACGCCGCACGTGCTGACCCTCGACAACGAGGAAGCGCAGGTCGTGGTTGCCAACAACATTCCGTTCATCACAGGCCAGATTTTTTCGGCGAACAACAGCAACCCGACCACCACGATCGAGCGGCAGGACGTCGGCATCACGCTGCGCATCACTCCGCAGATCAACGAGTCGGACATGGTGAAACTGCTGATCTATCAGGAGGTCAGTCAGGTCACCGACAGCCCCGAGGGCCTGTCCGCCGCGTCGGTCGGCGTCACCACCGCCAAGCGCACCGCCGACACGGTCGTCGTCGTCAAGGACCGCCAGACCGTCATCATCGGCGGACTGCTCAAGGATCAGGTGGCCGTGGTCGAGTCCAAGGTGCCGGTGCTCGGAGACATCCCGCTGCTCGGCTACCTTTTCAAGACCAGCAAGACCAAGGTCCAGAAGACCAACCTGCTGATCTTCCTGACGCCGTATATCATCAAGGATTCGGGCGACCTCGAGGAAGTCACGCGCCTGACCAACGCGCGCAAGGAGATCTTCCGCGAGAAGAACCACATCCCGGATCGCAACGACGACATGCGGATGTTCAATTACAACAACCTCACGCCGCGGCAGTCGAACTTCCAGGCGCCGCTCGACGACACCATCGAAACCGATCCGCGTCTGCGCCGCCTGATGGAAGAGCAGTCGCAGACGTCCGGTGACACGACGACCGGCGAAACGACCGGCGACGAAGGCTTCACGGGCGGCGAAGGCGAGGGTGATTCGTCGGGCGGCGAAGGCGAGGGCGATTCGTCGGGCGGCGAATTCGACCCCATCGACCAGTAGCTCGCGTCACGCATGGCGAAACGCATCGGCGAAATCCTGATCGAGCGCGGCGTCATCAGCGCCGAAACGCTCGCGTCCGCGCTCGACGCGCAACGCGACAAGGGCGGCATGCTCGGCGAGGTCCTCATCAAGATGAAGGCCGCGACCGAGTCCGACGTGCTCGCGGCCCTCGCTGACCAGTTTCATCTCGATTTCGTCGATTCGATCCCGACCGATCAGGTCGATCTCACCCTGCTGCAAAAGGTCCCGATCGGCTACGCCAAGCGCAACTTCATCCTGCCGATCCGCATCGAGGACGAAAAAATCCGCGTGGCCTGTGCGAACCCCCTCGATTACGAAGTGCTCGACGACCTGCGCATTTATCTGGGCGGCGAGATCCGCCCGGTGCTCTCCACGCAGGGCGTCATCTTCGACACGATCAACATCGTGTACGACCGCGCCAAGGAAACCACCGAGCAGGTGCTCGACGACCTCGAGGATGATCAGGGTCCGACGACCTTCGACCTCGATGAGATGGTGGACCTGATCGACGCCACCGACGAGGACGCGCCGATCATCCGCCTCATCAACCACCTGCTCTACCGGGCGGTCAAGGAACGCGCGTCGGACATTCACATCGAGGTGTTCGAAAACGAGATCATCGTGCGCTTCCGCATCGACGGGGTGCTCTACGAAATCCTTCGCCCGCCCAAACGGTTCCACAACGCGATCGCGACCCGCGTGAAGATCATGGCGAAGCTCAACATCGCCGAAAAGCGCGTGCCGCAGGACGGCCGCATCCGCATCAAGATCGCCGGCAAGGACATCGACATCCGTACCAGCATCATCCCCACGGCGTGGGGTGAGCGCGTGGTCATGCGTCTGCTCGACAAATCCCAGGTGCGTCTCGATCTGTCCACGCTGGGCCTCGACCCGCCCAAGCTGGCGCTGGTCGAGGAACTCATCCGTCACTCCCACGGCATCATCCTCGTCACCGGCCCGACCGGATCGGGCAAAACGACGACGCTCTATGCCGCGCTCGTGCGTCTCAACAATCCCGACGTGAACATTCTCACGGTCGAAGACCCGGTCGAGTATCAGATCCCCGGCATCGGCCAGATGCAGGTGAATCCCAAGATCGAACTCACCTTCGCGTCGGGGCTGCGCTCGTTTCTTCGTCAGGACCCCGACATCATTCTTGTCGGCGAAATCCGCGACCTGGAGACGGCGGAGATCGCGATTCAGGCGTCCCTCACCGGCCATCTCGTGTTTTCCACGCTGCACACCAACGACTCGGCCAGCGCGTTCACGCGACTCGTCGACATGGGCGTCGAACCCTTCCTCGTTTCCAGTTCCCTCATCGGCGTCGTGGCCCAGCGCTTGGTGCGCATCCTGTGCCCCCAGTGCAAGGAAGCCTATGTCGCGACCGAAGAGGAACTCGGCAAGATCGGTCTCACGACCGCCGACGTCACAGGCCCGCTGTATCGCCCCGTCGGATGCCCAAACTGCCTGCAGACCGGTTACTCCGATCGGGAGGCGATCTACGAAATTCTCGTCATGCGCGAGAACATCCAGCAGCTCATCCTGAAAAACTCCGACGCCAACACGATCAAGCGACAGGCGATCGCGAACGGAATGGCCACGCTTCGCAAGGACGGCGCGCGCAAGGTGCTGCTCGGGTTCACGAGCATTCCCGAAGTCATGCGCGTCACCAGCGAAGACATCGTCTGAGTCCATGACCGTCTACAGCTATAAAGCCATGGATGCCCGGGGCAAGAATGTCACGGGGATCATCGACGCCGAGAGCGAAAAGGCGGCCAAGGCCAAGCTGCGAAAAGAAGGCAAGTTCCCGACGATGGTCGAGGAGACGCAGCAGGGCAAGGCGACCCGGGGCAAGGGCCTGGGGATGGAAATCGACCTGCGCATGCTGCTCGGGCGCGTCAAAGCCCGCGATCTGGCGATCGCCACGCGGCAGTTCGCCACGTTGATCGGCGCGCGCATCCCCATGGACAACTCGCTGCAGGCGCTCGCGAAGCAGGTCGAGAACCCGGTTCTGCAAAAGACGTTTTCGCAGATTCGCGACCGCGTCACGCAGGGCACCTCGCTCGCCAACGCCCTGCGCGAATTCCCCAAGGTGTTTCCGCCGCTCTACACGAACATGGTCGCCGCGGGCGAGGAGTCGGGCACGCTCGAAGCGGTGCTGGCGCGCCTCGCTGACTACACCGAAGAGACGCTCGATCGCGAGCAGAAGATCAAGGCGGCCCTGACCTATCCGATTCTCATGTCGGTCATGGCGGCGCTGATCGTGTCGTTCCTTGTGGTCTTCGTCATCCCGAAGCTCTCGCAGATCTTCGCGGGCATGAACAAGGCGCTGCCGCCGATCACGATGGCGTTGCTCACGTTCGCCAACTTCGCGCGCGGCTACTGGTGGCTGATCCTCGCGG
>JADLEX010000108.1 GCA_020845895.1 Deltaproteobacteria bacterium
AATTTCATGCCGACCTCTCCTCCCGGAACCGGCCGGGCCGGCCCGGATTCGCCGGGCCATGAAACCCGGCGAACGCACATCATTCGAATATCGATTTAGGACCCCCAAAACCATAGCACGATTTCCGAGCGCCTGTCACAGGGGTGCGCCGGGATCGCCGCGCGACCGGGCGTGCCGCGTGCCCGACGCGCGACGCGATCGGCGGGATGCTTGACAGCCGGGCGTGCGAACCAAAGATGTTCCTCTCAAGGAGGAACGATGGACGGCCACGCCCTGCGCACGCTCGCGACGATCCTTCTCGTCCTGGGCGCGGCGTCGGGCCTGTTCCTTTTGGGTTGGGCCGTCGGCAATCCGTTCGCTCCGGAATCTCGCGCCGGGGCCGGGGATCTCGACGACCTCGCCGCGCTTTTTGCGCCGACGCCCGCGTCCGCGCCTCGCGAATCGGACCGGGACGCCTTCACATGCCTCGATCCCTGCCGACACGTCGCCGAGTGCGGGCTCGTCCCCGACATCGAGCTGTGCGTGCCGTGGTGCGACGACGAGTGGGACGCCCGGACGCGCGCTTGCGTCCAGGAAACCTCATGCGATCGCATCGAGGAACAATGCTTCGGAGAGTCTGATCTGGCCGAATGCCGTGCCGTTTGCGCGCACATCGCCGACTGCGTGTGGAACGATCTCGACGAACCCGACTGCGTGGAACTGTGCCTCGACGACTGGAGCGACGCCGAGCGCGCGTGCCTGGCCGAGTCGCCCTGCGAAAAGGGATATGAGTGCGTGGATTGGACCGACGAGGACCCGTGCCCCGCGGTGTGCGACAAGCTGCACCGGTGCGGCGCGGTGGACGGAGACTTTGGCGAATGCACGCAGATGTGCGAGGAGGAAATGGGTGCGTCGCTGCGCAACTGCGTGCTCGCCTACGACTGCGACGAGATGGAAGCCGTGTGCGTCGAGGGCCGCCTTCCCGACGCCATGTGCGTGTCGGCGTGCGACCGCGTGCTCGACTGCGAACTCGAGGCGATGACCGAGTCGTCGTGCCTGGCCACGTGCGACGAGCAGTGGGACGACGAACTCACCGTTTGCCTCGCCGACAGCATGACGTGCGACGAGGCGGGCGAGTGTTTCTCCGACCCCGGCATTCAGTGCGCCGAATTGTGCGCGTTCTTTGTCGAATGCGGCGAGCTCGACCCGCTGCAATATCCGCCGTGCGTGGACACCTGCAAGGTCGACTTCACCGACGAGGAACGCGAGTGCCTGATGGCCACGGATTGCGGCGGCATCAACGACTGCCTGATCGCCCCCGGCTTGCCGACCGTGGCGAACGAGCCCGACTGCGCCGACGCCTGCTCGAAGCTCGCGGGTTGCGGCGTCATCGCCGCGCCGGACCAGATCGCCTGCGGGGAGTCGTGCGCGGGTGCGTGGACGGAGCTGCGCATCAACTGCGTGCGCGAGGCGACGTGCCAGACCGTGTCGTCCGCGTGTTTCGGCGGCGCGCCGGTGATCGGCGAGGGGCTGTGAATGGGATTGTGCGGCCCAGCCCCGCAACGGTCGGTCTGTGGGGGATACGAACAGGCGAGGGCGCCTGTTTCCCGCGCCGATACTTGGGCTCTGGTGGGTCATGTGGCACAGCCGCCCCCGGCTGTGCCCACATGATGTGGGAGTCCAGCTAGAAGACCAGCGCCCCGTCGCCTTCGCCGGTCGCCGCGAGCAAATCCCGTGCGCGCGTGCCGCTCGCCGCGTCGATCACCGTATCGCCCGCCGCGTCCACGCCCATGCCGAAGCGCGTGAGAATCTTGCCGAGTTCCACCCCCGGCTGATCGAAGGCGTCGATCTTCCACAGCGCGCCCACGCTCGCCGTGAGCATTTCGTGAAACATGAAGAGTTGCCCGAGCCCGTGCGCGTCGGTGCGCGCGAGGGTGATGCGCGCCGTCGGCCGCCCAAAGTGCGCGAGCGCGGCCTCGGTCGCGTCGCCCTCGGTATTCAGCAGTTCGTCCATGTTTCGGTTGTCGAGGAATCCGTAGGGTTCCGGGGCGAAGCGCGCCGGCGGAATCGTCACGTCGCGCGACGCGCGTGTGCGCACGAACAGGTACGTCTTGTCGTCGGGGCCCTCGGTGAAGAGCTGCACCTGGCTGTGCTGGTCGGTCGCGCCGAGCGCGGCCATCGGCGTCATGCCCACGTGCACCGCGCGGCCGTCGCGATCGACCGCCTTGCCCAGGCTCTCGGCCCAGAGTTGGCGAAACCAGTCGGCCGTGCGCCACAGGCTGTTCGCATACGGCATGAAGACGGTGGTGCGCCGCCGCGCGCGGTAGTGCAGATCGAGCAGAATCGCCGCCGTGATCGCGGGATCGGCCCACGGATCTTCCGTGCGGCAGCGCTTCAGCATCGCCCCGGCGCCCGCGACGAGCGCGGCGACATCCATGCCCAGCAGCGCGGCGGGAAAGATCCCCACCGGCGTGAGCACCGAGAACCGCCCGCCGACGCCCGGCGGAATCGGCAGCGACGCCACGCCGTGCTCGTCCGCGAACGCGCGCAACGTGCCTTTCTCCGGGTCCGTGATGACGACGAGGCGCCGCAGCGCTTTGTCGAAACTTCCCCCGTGCGCCGCCACGAGCGCCTCGAGCATCACCTGAAAGTTGGCGCTGGTTTCGCCGCCGCCGCCCGATTTGCTGATGACGACGACGAGCGTCTTTTTGGGATTCACGAGATCGAGGCAGGCTGCCGCGGCGTCGGCGTCGGCGTTGTCCAGCACATGCCAGCGCGGTCCGCCGCGTTTCGCCGCGGGCAACTCGTTATAGCGCGGGTGGAGCAGGGCGTTCGTGAGCGCGAGAAGTCCGAGCGCCGATCCGCCGATCCCGCACACCACCACGTCGTCGATCCCCGCGCGCAGCTTGTCCGCGAGATCGACCGACGCGCGCAGCAGCTTCTTGTCGGCGGGGAGTTTCGTGAAATCCATTCGCCCCGATTCGATGTCGGACGTGATTTGGTCGCGTACGCGGTGGGCGTCGGCATCCATCGCACGCAGCGCGTCGCGCGTGACCTCGTGCCGAAGCCAACCGGAAAAATCGAGACGGAGGGGAGCGGGTTTCGCGGCCATGGAAAACTCCTTTTGTTTGCGAAAGAGGGCGGCGTCAGCCGAGCGCGCGGACGCGTTCGACGAGCGCGGGGATGACGTCCGTCGCCCCGCCCATGATCGTCAGATCGGCGAGCGTGCCGGTCAGGTGCGTGGGCTCGAGGTTGATTTCGATGATCTTCGCGCCACGTGACTTTGCGGTGACGGGCAGTCCCGCCGCCGGGTACACCATCGCGCTGGTGCCGATGACGAGCATGACGTCGCACGAAGCCGCCATGATCGCCGCATCGCGCGCGGCGCGTTCGGGGATCGCCTCGCCGAAGAGCACCACGTCGGGCTTCAGGATCGCGCCGCACTCGCGGCACTCGGGCGGCGGCGGAGGCGACATGTCGCGCAACGCGGCGAACTGCTCCGCCGCGTATTCGCGTCCGCAACGCAGGCACACGAGGCGGCGACTGTTGCCGTGAAACTCGATCACGCGGCGCGAGCCGCCCGCCTGGTGCAGGTTGTCGATGTTCTGCGTGATGATGGCGTCGAGCCGCCCCATCGCTTCGAGCTCGGCGAGGGCCGTGTGGCCGGCGTTCGCGCGCGCGGATTCCACGACGTCCATCATCTCGAAGAGCATCGACCACACCTTGCGCGGCGACGAGACGAACGCCTCGATGGTGGCGTACTCCATCGGGTCGAATCGCTCCCACAGCCCGCCCGAGCTGCGAAAATCGGGAATGCCCGAATCGACCGAGATTCCCGCGCCGGTGAGCGCCACGGCGACCTTCGACGCGTGCAGCATCCGCGCGGCGGCGTCGATGTCTTCCGCGCGCGTCATTCGCGCTCCTTGGGGCTGCGCAGGAAACGCAGTCGGTCGCGCGCGCGCTCCATCATGTCTTCGGGTTCGCCCAGCACCTCGGCGATCTTCAGGTAGCGGCGGTACTGGCCGACGGCCTCGGGGATGCGCTCGGCGTGCTCGAAGGCGACGGCGAGGTTGAAGTGCGCGCCCGCGTTGTCGTAGTCCGACTCGATCGAACCTTGATAGGCGCGGATCGCCTCTTCGTAACGCATCAAACGGCCGAGGCAGATGCCGAGCGAATTGAGCAGACGGCTGTTGCCCGCGTCCGACTCCAGCGCCTTTTGCAGCAGGTCGGCGCATTCCTCGAACCGCTCCGATTGAATCAGCGAGCGCGCGGTTTCGAGATAGTCCTCGATCACGCGCTCCTTGGCGGCAGCCTCGGCGGCGGCGTCGCGCGCGCCGAACAAAAAGTCCGACGTTCCCGCCGCCTCCGCGGCCGGGCGCATTGGACGAATCGGCACACCGCGCGGCACGAGCCCCCGACTCTGCGCGAAACGGATTGCGATGAAAACGACGAAGAGGGCGAAACCGACGATGAGGTAGTTGACGACGGCCGCGCGCACCGCCACGTCGAAGACCGTGACGGCGAGAACGAACACGACCGTCAGCACGGCGTCCAGAATCAGCAGGATGCGCAGCTCGCGGCCCTCGAAACGCATGATGCGCGGCAAGCTAACACAAACACACGCGAAGAAAAACGGCGCATCGCGCAAGCCCATGCGCCGCGCGGGTGGCGGGGCCGCTCGCTACATGCCGCAGCCGCCGGTGTCTTCGTCATTCGTCTCGCGGTGGACCGAAGCCGAGGTGGCCGACGTCGTAGGCTCAGCGTCGAGGTCGAGAAGCGACCAGTCCGTATCGTCCCAAGCGGGGTCGAAGGCTTCACCTTCCGCCTCGGCTTTCGCGTGATTGATCCACTCGCGAAGCATCATTTCGTTGACGTCCGGCGTCACCGAGGTCTTGGCCGTGAGCGTGGTCGGCACCGCGTCGTCGGGCATGGCCTGGCCGATCGGAATCGGCTCGACGCACTCCTCGTCGCGTTCCATGCACAGTTGCGGATACGTACAGGGGTTGCCCGAAGGCAGGCATAGGCCCGCGTTGCATTCCTCCGCGCCGTTGCAATAGCGTCCGTCATTTCCGCAAACCATTCCGTTCGCGATCGGCAGAAACTGTGCGAAACCGCCCTCCATCTCGCACGCCATGCAGCCGTTGCCCGGCAGTGTGTCGCCGATATCGACGCAGTTCCCGAGCCACGGGCGGCTCGTCGTGCCGCACGGGTTGGTGTAGCGGGCTGAGACGATACGAGACTCTCTATCAGACCGCGTTGAGGGTACGGCCCCCGCAACGAAGAATTCAGACAAATCGCTCGGATCGATCGATGCGGGCTCAGTCCAGTTCGCCGTCGGATCCTCGAACGACGTGAGCGAATAAAGCCGCCCGGAGGCGGTGAGAATTTCAACGTAACTTTTTCCATTCAAAGCGATCGCCCGGTAGTACTACTGTGTCATAAACATTTTCCCCCGCACCAAGGGCAGTGGGGGAGAGTATGCGTGAGAATACGTGCGCATTCAATGCGTATCGTCGCGATGGACGCGGGGTTGTGACGTTCTGACCGTATCGGGAGAGCCCCGTGGTCGAAAACTCTTGGGTAAGGGAGCCGCTTTGAGGAAGGCCAAAGGCTCTGGGGGGGAAAGCCTCGCGCGTTCGGCGGCGAGGAAGGCGTAGGCCGCGACGCATAGGACCCCATGATGATGGAACCCCCGCCATCCGCGACCCTCATAGTGATCGAGCCCGAGTTCCTGTTTCATTTCCTCGTGATCGCGTTCGATTCGCCAACGCAGCTTGATGAGACGGACGAGATCGTCGATCTCCGTCGTTTCCGGAGCGGTGGACAACCAGTATTTTGCGGGTTTTTTCTCGCGAGGGGGCCATTCAATCACCAACCACTCCCGCTCCCGGGGCTCGGCTTTCCAATAATCGCGATGCGCCGCCCGTACGCGAACGGCGGCGAATCGGGACGACATCGTTCCCCGGGTTCCTTCGCGCCAGCGAACGGTGCGCCATGCGTCGTCGCCCAACGACCGCGCCAAGGCCTCGGCCGATTCGGGGCGGTGCCCGGCGTCTCGCCTTAATAAACGTGGCGGGCGCCCGCGACCGGTCGACGGCTTCGCCGGCAGCGGCTCGATACCCGGCGGCCAGACGCGGGTCTCCGGGTTGATGCCGACGGCGTAACGCAAACCGCGAGCGCAAAGCGCCTCCCGAAACTCCGTCACATTCCCGTAACCCGCATCCGCCAACACCGGGGAGCGGGGAAGATCGTCGGCCAGAAGATCGTCAATCTGCGTCAAGGCGATCTCCCATTTCGTCCGGAATACAATGTCTGACGGCACCCCCGCGGCGTTGCGTCGCTTGTGGTCCTTCGCCCACGTCTCCGGCAAATAGAGCCGATAAGCCCCGGGGACGCTCATGACCGTGTTGGCCAGCGAGACCGTCACCGCCACCTGACAGTTCTCCTGTTTACCCAGAACCCCGCAGTACTGGCGGGACACCCCCGCCGAGTGCACGCCCTTCTTGGGCATTCCCGTATCATCCACGATCCAGGCGCCCACCGGGGCATGGCGCTCCATCAGCGGAAGGACATAGTCTCTCGCCACCCGAAGGACCTCGTCATCGCTCCATGCCGCACCCGAGATAAAATGGTGCATCGACTGATGACGAGCCGACACGTGACGCGGATCGAGTCGGGCCGCCATTGGCTCCACGCTCTTGCGTTCGCCCGGCAACAGCAAGCCCGCGAGGTAAGCCCGAAGCGGCTCTTCGCGGTCCCGATGTCCGATGACGCCGCTCAACCGCGCAACATACTCATCCCAACGACCGCCGGCGACACGCTTGGAATCAGCCATACCCCCAGCATGACGCGATCAAAACAGGAAGTCAAGTTTATGACACAGTAGTA